>NZ_MUFK01000023.1:0-49561 GCF_001996085.1 Salinivibrio sp. PR5 | reverse complement strand
GTCCAGTAAATCCACCGAAGCTTCAATACTGCCGTTTCCGCTCGACTTGCATGTGTTAGGCCTGCCGCCAGCGTTCAATCTGAGCCATGATCAAACTCTTCAATTAAAGTTTTTTCGAAACCGAAGTTTCAGCTCAATGAATACTGATTACTGTTTATCTCCGAAGAGAAAAACGAATTGACTGTGCCGAACAACTGTTAAAGTTGTCGTTTGGTCACTCAGTTCATCGAATAAATCTTTTTGTCTATTCTCAACGAGTGCCCACACAGATTGCATAGGTCAAATTTTTAAAGAGCATCGCTCAATCTTGAGCGGGAGTGGCATTTTACGCCACCGAGGCAGTGAGTCAAGCTTTTTGTTTACTTGGCTTTGCTGCCGTTTGTTAGCGCGGTTTGCCGTGCCAACGAGGAGCGCATTATAGAGAGGTATTTTTGTGACGCAAGGGGTTTTTAAAGAAAAAATACCGACCGAACAAAAANAAACTCTTCAATTAAAGTTTTTTCGAAACCGAAGTTTCAGCTCAATGAATACTGATTACTGTTTATCTCCGAAGAGAAAAACGAATTGACTGTGCCGAACAACTGTTAAAGTTGTCGTTTGGTCACTCAGTTCATCGAATAAATCTTTTTGTCTATTCTCAACGAGTGCCCACACAGATTGCATAGGTCAAATTGTTAAAGAGCGTTGACTTGCGAAGCGTTGCTTCGCTCGGTCAGGGCTGCGTATATTACTCGCCTTGCCGACGAAGTCAAGAAGAAATTTTATCTTTTTGTTGATGCCAACCGGCGAAAACAAAACCTCTTTTTGACTCCCCTAACGCGTTGTCTGCGTTAAGTAGGTGGGCTATCTTAATCATTTAAAAACTGACGTCAAGCGTTTATTTTTATTTGATTTTTTGCCCCGACATGGCCGCTGAGCGCTTGCCCTGTGTGCCGTGTCGATGGAGGCGCATTATAGCGACCCGGATCACACTGACAAGGGTTTTTCGCGTTTTTTATTTCGAGTGGACAATAATCCACCTAAAATGATGAATAACCAGCGATTTGAAACATTATAGCTACGCGCCTATTACCAAGAAGTAACGCTGGTTGATTTTCTAAGAACCATTTAAGGGTACGCCGCTGCCAAATTGTCTTGCGTACCATCACTTTATTACTTGTATTAACGCTTATGACGCTTATGAAATCACCAATTGCTTTTGTATTGATTATCACCATCGCCATCCTCGGTGCCATTGTGGTCAACCTAATGAGTACGGTTTCTCCCGCTTTGGCTTTCGCTGCAGGTGCAGTTATCAGTGGTATTGCCTGCTTATATGCTCCCCAAGCTACAGTGACCGTTGCAACAAAAGAGGAAGAGCCCCCTCAGAGTAAGACGATTTATGTCGGCAACCTGCCCTATCGCGCCAATGAAAATGATGTGAAGTCCCTGTTTGGCGAGCATGGAGAAGTATTTGCGGTACGGTTAATGAAGGATAAGCGTACCGGTAAACGTCGTGGCTTTGGTTTTGTTGTGATGGCGGCTGCGCATGCAGATGATGCTATCGATGCCCTAAACAACAATGTTTACGGCGAGCGAACACTTAAAGTGCGTGAAGCGAACGATCCAAAAAAGCGGGAGCATAGCTAACGCGCTCTAGTCCAATCGAGCGGATATAATCAGACAAGGCGGCGGCTTTTATAGGCGTCGCCGTCGCGTATGCGCGATTGCCATCACTGTTATCGCTAGTGATAGATGCTTGCGGCGTAACCAATGAGGCAACACGACGTGCAATGGCACTGCCGGAGTCAACCAACTGGACCTGTTTACCCATCGCCGCCTGTATTTCATCATGTAAGAGTGGAAAGTGGGTACAGCCTAGCACCAAGACATCGATGTGCGAATCAAACGGTGCAAGTATGGCGCTAAGGTCTTGCTGATTCACCGCCTCCCCTCGCAGTTTACGCTCTGCCATATGTACTAATGCTGTTGTCCCTACCGAGACAATTCGGCAATCTTTGGCGAAATCTGCGATCAGTTGTGCCGTATAAGGCCGGCTGACGGTGGCTGGGGTCGCGAGCAGACCGATAGCTTTGTGTTGACTCAAAGCCGCCGCTGGCTTGATCGCTGGCACCACGCCAACAACCGGTATAGAGAGTGCGTCGCGCAGTGTCGGCAGCACAAGTGTCGAGGCTGTATTACACGCAATGACGATGATATCGACTGCATGGCGCTCACAGGTCGCTTTGATCAGAGTGAGCACGCGATGCACTAGGCGTTGGTCTTCTAATTCGCCATAGGGGAAAGCGGCATTGTCGAATAAATAGGTATATTGAGCGCTCGGCAAGCTTGCCTTGATCGCTTGGTAGACAGATAAGCCTCCGACACCGGAGTCAAAGATCAGAATATGGGGTTGCGCCATGGTCCAGCCACTCAATAAAAAAACGCCCTTATCATAACGATAAAGGCGTGATTAAAGCTAGTTTCGCCGTGAAACAGGCACTAGTACTGATAGTCTAACGTCATAAAATAGCCGCGTTCAGCTGACGGATAGCCACCCGCGGTTTCGTAGTCTTTATCAAATACATTATCGACTTTACCTTTTACGGTCAGATTATCGGTCGCCTGATAGGATGCAGTGATCGCCCACAGGCTATAGCTTCCCAACATCTCTCCACCGGAATAATCCAGACGTTCACTTTGATACTGCCACTGAGTACCGAGCTGCAGTCGCTCCCATTGGTAGGATGCATCCCATTTCGCTATCCGTTTAGCGCGACGAGCAAGCTGCTCACCTGTTTGTTCATTTTTAGGATCTTTATATTCTAACGATATACGGTTATTTAAAGCGTGCACATCAAAGTTGGCAATAAACTCAACGCCTTCGATCTTAGCTTTGCCCACGTTTTGGTTCTGACCGTTGGGGTAACTACCTGCATACTGAATGAGATTATCAATGCGATTGATATAGCCGGTGAGTGACCAATCAACGTCTGCCGTCACGCCACGAAGAGCAAGCTCGGTGTTGGATGACTCCTCCGGCTTGAGCGTTGCATTACCGCCCCATCCGTAAAGTTCAGTCAGACTTGGGGCCTTAAAAGCGGTGCCGTAGCTGGCGACCAATTGATACCCTTCCGCTATCGCAAGACCCGCGCTTGTCTGCCACGTCGTATGTTGTCCGTATTGTTCGTTATCATCCGACCGTGCGCTTGCCTCAATAGATAGTGCTTCTACTGGGCTAAATTGCGTTAAAAGGTAAGTGCCTAGGTTATCGCGCGGATTGATTGCAATATCATCGGGGTTGGTAATCAAGCTTCCTTCATTAAAGGTATCTTGACGATAATCCACACCACCACCAAGCAGCCAACCCTCCGTGGCTTGGTACTGGAGTCCCAACGAGGTAGAGACTTGCTCAACATCTGAAGTTTTATTGTTTTTACGGTCACTGCCAGGGCTGTAGTCGAAGTTTTCTTGTTGGGAAACTTCTGTGCTGAGTGTTGCACTCCAAGTATCAGAGCGATAGTTCAGCGTGCTGGCCAGTGCTTGGCTTTCTAACCAACCATGTTTTAAGCTACCAAAATTATCGTAATCGTACTCATTCTGGTACCAGCGCCCCGTCACATCTGCCGACCAAGATGGATTCCAGCGATGACTGTAACCAAGCTGCGCATTGCGGCCGGTAAAACCATGCTGATCTCCCCGGTTGCTCGCCGTTGGATGAACATTGTATCCATCATTCGACTCATACCCAGCAATACCAGAGAAGTGACCGTTATCGCCTAATTTTGTTGCCCATGCGCCACTAACAGCATGATGATCCAAACTGCCCACGGTCGCTGAGACATTGGCTCGCTCTCTATTGCTTTTGGTGATGATATTGATCACCCCGCCGATCGCGCTCGACCCATAAAGTGTGGCGCGTGCGCCGCGAATAATCTCAATACGCTCGATACTGTTTACTGGGATCTGATTAAAATCCACCGAGCCTTTGATGGATGACGCCATACGCATGCCATCAATCAAGACTAAAGAGTGGTCTGATTCCGTGCCGCGCATAAAAATAGAGGCAATTTGTCCACGGCCCCCACTTTGCGCAATCTCAATGCTCGGCACCGTACGCAATACATCGACAAGGCTTCGCGCCTGCAAGCGTGCAATGTCTTGACGTGTCAAAATGGTTGCTGATTGCAACACTGAGGCATCGGACTGTTCAAACCGACTTGCCGTCACCACCACCGTTTCGGTGTTTTGCTCGGCCCACGCGCTCACAGGGAGTAATGACGCCGCCGTTAGGCTCGCCACAATCTGTTTGTTCATTGGTTATTCCTTTCTATCGCGAGAATATGCAGCGTTATGCTGCGGGGCGGGCTGTGTTCGGACTTAAGAGCATGGCTTTCGCCGCCTACTGCTAACGACTTCCCATCGCATACTGTTAAACAGTATTGGCGACAGTGTCTGGCCTAGCGCCGAGTTAGGGTCGTTCTCTTACACCGCTGCGCGTCAGTTGCGGATTCTCACCGCATTCCAGTGACCAACAGGCTTATACTTGCTGATCACGTACCCGCCCACGGATAGTAGCCGTCTAGATGGATATTGTCCATTGATACCCCTATCGAATAAAGGAGAATCGTGAGCAAGGGTGGACATGGCTGGGGATTTGTCTAAAATCTGCGCTCATTTTCCAATCGCTGAGGCAGCCATCATGACCAAGGCTCACACCGCCGTTGACTACGACACACAGCTTGCTGAGAAAGTACAACGACTCACTACCCAACTCGCGCCGTTTCATGCGCCTGAGCTAGAGATCTTTCGCTCACCGGAAACCCACTATCGGATGCGCGCAGAGTTTCGAGTATGGCATGAAGGCGACGACCTGTATTACATCATGTTTGATCCTGCGACCAAGCAGAAATATCGGGTCGATACCTTTCCTGCCGCAAGCCGTTTGATCAATGACCTCATGCCGCTATTGATGGATGCCATCAAGCCTAACGACGCGTTGCGACGTAAGCTCTTCCAAGTTGACTTCCTCTCCACTTTAAGCGGTGAGATCTTGGTGTCTTTGCTTTATCACCGCCAGCTAGACGAAGAGTGGGACGAGGCCGCGCAAGCGCTTAAACAACGATTGAACGATGAGGGCTTTAACCTCAACCTGATTGGCCGTGCGCGCAAGCAAAAGAAAGTGCTAGACCGCGACTACGTGTTGGAAAAACTCAATGCTGATGGTCAGACATTGATCTACCAGCAAATTGAAAACAGCTTTACCCAACCAAACGGGCCCGTGGCGGAGAAAATGCTGGAATGGGCCATTGATTGCACCCGCGATAGCCAAGGTGATTTGCTGGAGCTGTATTGTGGGAATGGCAACTTCTCACTGGCACTAGCGAAAAACTTTCGCCGCGTCCTCGCCACCGAGCTGGCGAAACCCTCGGTACAATCGGCACAATACAATATTGCCGCGAATCACATCGACAATGTGCAAATTATTCGCATGTCTGCCGAAGAGTTCACTCAAGCGATCAATGGCGAGCGCGAATTCCGCCGCTTAAAAGACCAAGGGGTGACGCTGAGTGACTATCAGTGCAATACCATTTTTGTCGATCCCCCTCGTGCGGGCATGGATGATGAAACCTGTAAAATGGTGCAAGGTTACGATCGGATTTTATATATCTCCTGTAACCCTGAGACTTTGGTCGAGAACCTAGAACGCCTCAGCCAAACACACCGCATTAGTCGCTGTGCGCTGTTCGACCAATTCCCGTTCACTCACCATACCGAAGCGGGCGTGTGGTTGGAGCGTAAATAATTACAGGAAGCGAGTTCGTTACAACGTAAAAAGGCGTCTCTCGACGCCTTTTTTATTCACTCGTTTTAGTGTGCGATTCGCCGCGCGGGGCTTATACGTCAGAGGCTGTATCGTTTTTGGCTTTGCGGCTGAAAAAGCCAAGCTTATGACCCACCCAAAACGCCAGTACCATGGCAACCAAAATCGAGAAGAAGTTACCGCCCAATTCTGGCATTTGCATACGCATAAACGCAGAGTACCCAAACGCACCCACTAAGAAACACGCAAACGCGATCAGCGGCGTACCTTCAGTGAGGGGTTGGCGCTCATGCAATTGGTAGCAAGCATGTACCGCCAACACAAACGCTAGAATGGGAAAGATAGAAAACGCCACACCACCGATAAAAAGCGTAGCGAGAGTGGCACTGCCACAAATACCTGTGATCAATGACAGTACTAAGAATTTACGCTCAGATTTAACTTGCTCATGTTCCATGTTTTCACCTGTTATGACAGCTTTTTCTGTAATGCCCGCCGCTCACGGTCTTTACGATACCAGTAAGCTCCCTTGGCTATCATGCGCAATTGTATCACCATTCGCTCGGCCAATTCTGCCCGTGAATGTGTATCAAGATCTAACGCTTCCGCGCCGGAGTTGAATACCAAGATCACGCAGGCTTCAGCCTGATTGTACGCTTCTTCATAGGTGAGCTGCGTGCGAGACTGCAAATACTCGGTCAATTCTGCGACAAAGTGCTGAATTTCTCGTGCTACAGCCGCACGGAACGCCGCTGAGGTACCTGAACGTTCGCGAAGCAGCAAGCGAAAAACGTTGGGGCTGCTTTCAACAAATTCCATAAAGGTTTCGACCGAGGTACGCACCACGCTGCCTTCAGTGGCAATACGCTGACGGGCTTGACGCATCAGCTGACGAAGCAGGAGCCCCCCTTCATCGACCATGGTTAATCCCAACTCATCCATGTCTTTAAAGTGGCGATAAAATGAGGTTGGCGCAATGCCTGCTTCTCGCGCGACTTCTCGCAAACTCAAACTCGAGAAGCTTCGCTCTGCACTTAATTGGCTAAAGGCCGCATCAATCAATGAGCGACGCGTCTTTTCTTTTTGTTCGGCTCGAATACCCATCACACTCAACCTGCCGTCATCATGGCGCCACTATACGCATTTTTACGTCCTAAATCAGCCAAACACCCTCTTGAACAGCGCCTTGCCTTTCCCCTGCTCACGTCCAGATCATGCAGGAAAGTTAACCTTACTGCCAATAAGCGTTAAACTGGTCATAAATGGATGTTGCAATAATGAAAATAAGGTTTGAATCCTATGAGCAAGTCGAATCCTCACCCTGTTGATCATTTTGATGCGATCGTAATAGGGAGTGGCCCAGGCGGCGAAGGCGCGGCAATGGGGCTAACCAAGGCGGGCAAGCGCGTGGCCGTGATAGAGCGCGAAAGCACTGTCGGTGGTGGCTGTACCCATTGGGGCACCATTCCTTCCAAAGCACTGCGTCACACCGTTAGCCGGATTATTGAGTTTAATCAAAGTCCGATCTACACCCAGAACACCAAAAGTATTCACAGTACCTTCTCTCAAATCCTGAGCCATGCCGACTCCGTGATTGGCAAACAAACGCGCCTTCGTCAGGGTTTTTACGATCGCAATCAGTGCACGCTGCTCCATGGTATGGCGGAATTTGTTGACGCACATACTTTAGCCGTTCGCCACCCTGACGGCAGCAAAGAGCATTACACTGCCGATCATTTTGTGATTGCGACTGGCTCACGCCCTTATCAACCAGCCGATGTCGATTTTAGCCACGCACGTATTTACGACAGTGATTCAATTCTGTCACTCAAGCATGACCCGCGCCACGTGATTATTTATGGTGCAGGTGTGATTGGCAGCGAATATGCGTCTATTTTTCGCGGGCTTGGCGTCAAAGTTGACTTAATCAATACCCGTGATCGCTTGCTTTCATTCTTGGATAACGAAATTTCCGATGCCCTGTCATACCATTTCTGGAATAGCGGTGTCCTGATCCGCAATGATGAAACCTATGAGCGCATTGAGGGCACAGATGATGGTGTCATTGTCCATCTTGCCTCAGGTAAAAAAATGAAAGCCGATTGCCTGCTCTATGCCAACGGTCGCACCGGTAACACAGATACGTTGAATCTTGGTGCGGTGGGACTGACGCCCGACTCTCGCGGTCAGCTGAGCGTCGACGACAATTACTCGACCGAGGTTGACCATATTTATGCGGTTGGCGATGTGATTGGCTACCCAAGTTTGGCCAGTGCGGCCTATGATCAGGGACGGGTCGTCGCAGAAGCAATTAGCCAAGGCAATGCCAATGCACGCCTCATTGAACATATTCCCACCGGGATTTATACCATCCCAGAAATCAGTTCTGTGGGGAAAACGGAGCAAGAGCTCACGGCAGAGAAAGTCCCATATGAAGTCGGCCGCTCGCAATTTAAACATCTCGCTCGCGCCCAAATTGCCGGGATGGATGTTGGCAGTTTAAAGATCCTCTTTCATCGCGATACCCGTGAGATTTTGGGGATCCACTGCTTTGGTGAGCGTGCCTCGGAAATCATTCACATCGGCCAAGCGATTTTTGAGCAAAAAGGCGCCGGTAATACCATCGACTATTTCGTCAATACCACCTTTAACTACCCAACCATGGCCGAAGCGTACCGCGTCGCTGCACTTAACGGCTTAAATCGCTTGTTCTAAGCGGTACTATTCGCTGTTGCTGACCCGACAAAAACGGCACCTGACGGTGCCGTTTCGCGCTTCTATTACGATGCGCGCAATATCGAAGACCAAGCGAGCGATTCATCACCCAGAACAATAAAATTGGGGTTTTGCAACGAGTCACGCTCGTTATATGACAAGGGGTCCAACTCGGTACTTAAAATTCGCCCCCCTGCTTGTTCGACAATGCATTGGGTGGCTGCCGTATCCCACTCTCCTGTCGGACCTAGACGCAAATAGCAATCTACCGCGCCTTCAGCGACCAAACACGCTTTCAATGCTGCGGACCCTAGTGGGACCAAATCATAGTTGATCTCAGGGGCGAGTTTTTCTGTCACGGCATGAATATCTTGACGACGGCTAATGGCAATAGAGAGCGAGGTAATGGCCTCTTCTCGCTTCATTGTCGAGATGCGATGCATTTCGCCATCGGGGGTAATTTTCCACGCCCCTTTTTCTTGGCACGCATAATAAGTCACACCCGAGACCGGGGCATAGACCACTCCCATCACCGGATGGTTATTTTCCACCAGCGCAATAATGGTGGCAAAATCGCCACTCCCCGCAATAAACTCTTGGGTACCATCCAGTGGGTCAATCAACCAGTAACGTTGCCATTGCTGGCGATCACTAAGCGGCACACCACAATCTTCTTCCGATAACACCGGAATATCCGGGGTTAATGCCGTCAGTTTCTCGCTGATCATTTTATGTGCGGCAAGATCCGCGCTGGTGACGGGTGTTTCATCGCTTTTGGTCATTTCCTCGAAATCACCGTCTTGGTAAATATCGAGAATCACTTGTCCCGCTGCACGGGTAATTTCAATCACATCGGGCAACAACTCAGGCAATGGCATGCCTCACCTCTCAGATTGTAAGTACTTCAGCGCCATCATTAGTGCGGTGATACTGCGCGCTTCACAGAAATCGCCGTGGGTCAGCAACTCCTCCGCTTGAGCTAATGGCCAACGGATCACCTCAAGTGGTTCGGGTTCATCCCCTTCCAAGGTTTCAGGATACAAATCACGTGCCAACATCAGTGTCATACGGCTTGAGAAATACGACGGAGCCAATACGACCTCTTTGAGTGGAATAAGCTCGCGGGCGCCCAAACCTATTTCTTCTTTCAATTCACGCACCGCTGCCTGCTCTGGCACTTCCCCTTTATCGATTAACCCTTTTGGAAAGCCTAGCTCATATCGCTCCGTGCCGGCTGCATATTCCCGCACCAGCAACAAATCCCCCTGTTCGGTCAGCGGCACCATCATGACCGCATTGCGGCCCGAAGGCTTCATGCGTTCATAGGTTCGATTTACGCCGTTACTAAACTGGAGGTCGAGCGATTCCACCTTAAATAAACGAGAAGCGGCAACCACTTGCTTAGACAGGATCTGGGGAGGTTTTCGCTGCGTCATATCCTATTTGCACCCTTTACTGATAAGCCTAACAGGCTTGATTAGCCTCGAAAAGAAAAGCGATAGCGCCCTTGTTGATCCGGCGCACCCAGCCAAGCAAGTGGCTCTTTCATTAGCGGTGGGAACGCGGCTTCCGGCTTGAGCCATCCCGAAACAGAGTATCGCCCCGACGGTGTGATTGACAATGAAAACTTATTGCTCAGCGAGGAAGACGCGCCTTGGCCTTCGGCGAGAATACCTTGCTGCTCACAACGGAGTGTGGCACTGGCTGGGATGTCCGCTAAACGCCCCATTGGCAAGCGTAATGCGGCTTGTTGCCACTGCAGCTGACCATCGAGTCGCTGACAGCCCGCCTCGGTAAAGGCCAGATCGCGTAATACCAGATCCACATGGCCTTCAATCGCCATATTAGCAGGGAGTGCCACAGAACTGGCAAGCAACTGGGCCGGTGCTGACACCAGCGCACGGGATAAAGAAACTGCATGACCATCAAAGCCCACGGTTGCTTTCCCTTTCACCCCATCTGAGCTGCGAAAACGAATATCCGCTTCTAACGTTGCCGCGGTGAATAAACGGTGCACCTTAATATCCCAGCGAAGTGGCCCGACGGTGTAATCTTGCCAGCGTATTTGCGCAATGCGTCCTTTCCACACTGTCCCCTCAATCGCGCCCACTTTAAGTTCAGGCGGTAAGGGGGCCAGACGCAATAGTGATGCGGGTGCGTGGATCACGGCGCTGAGTACAAAAACCAGCGTACAAGCTAAGCCCAAGACTATTTTTTTCTTCATGACTATCGTTCTAATTGCAGGCGATTAACCTTCACAACCCCAGCGTTATCTGTCATTTCCGTATCAAGACGCACGACCTGAATGCCATGTAAACGAGCGAGTTGGTCGAGCCAACGCAAAAGTTGGTTAAATGGCAAAGGCTCGACACCCAATTGGACACTCGCCTCACCGGGCTGCAAGCGGGTAATGGTGACACTAAACTCCCCTGCGCTGGCCGCCACCACTTGGTTTAATGGCTGATTACTGCTGGTTGGTGCGCGACTGCTTGCACCTGACTGTGCGCGCAACTGAACAATTTGCTGATGCTTTTGCTGTACATCACTCAGCAAACGTCTCTCACTCGTGAGCGCTGCTCGGGCATTGTTCGCCTCGGCTTGAATCGGCGCAATGATCCCCCAGTACAAAACACTGAGCAGCATCACCAGTGCAGCCACCATCAATAAACGCTGCTCACGTTCACTGAGCGATTGCCAGCGTGCTTTTAACTGACTCATCATGATTCGCTCCTCAAGGTAAACTCACCACTTACGCTGTCACCATTACGGTTGAGCTGCCCAAGCTCAGTCGTATAGTGTTCGCTTAGCAAGCCGCGCAGTCGCTCAAACTGGGCAAAATCGCTGCCGGAGGCTCGGATCACTAAGACTTCACGTGCTGCTTGATAACGTAACGCTTGCAGGTGAATACCGGGCGTTTTTTCTAGCATCGGCGCTAATTTCGCTAACCAAGGCAAAAGCGCAGCATTGTGTTGCTGTCCTTCAAGACGCGCAATTTCCGCATCCATCTGTCGAACCATGTACGATTGCGTCGGGATGCGCTGGTACTGTGGCAACGTTTGGCGAAAAACAGACTCGCTCTGTGCGCGTAGCGCTTGAGCCTGCTGCTGGGTATCACGAATCGTCAGCCATTGTTCAACGCCCAATAAGGCGCTAATGGCTAACACTAAACAGGCGGCAGGCAATAAAGGTTTGAGCGTTTGCTTAGTCTGGCTTTGTGGCCGATAAGGTCCGGTTAGCAAGTTCGCAGACAGAGTATGACTTTGTGTCGCCAACAGCCCTATCACGGTGTCACAGGGATGCCACTTAGCCTCCGCCTCATCCAGTCCACTGACTGGCCAATCAAGGTCAAGATGGGACGGACAATATCCATGTAAGGTGAGTGACGGGGCCTTGTCCTCGTTATCTGCGTCCACCGGATCCTGTTCCAGCGCCTTATGTTGTTGAGCTCGCCACGCGTGCGCCCAGAAACGAAGCCAGTCACGCGATCCCACCACACCTTGACTGTCATGATGCCGACACAGCCATTGCTCACCCAGTGGCGCTACCGTCAAATGGTTTGTCTGCCACGGCAAACACAGCACATCGGGTAACCATTGCCGCGCATGGATATCTGCATCCGTCAGCGCTTGCTGCCAGGCTTGCATTTTGTCGTGGGCCACCACCGCTACGTGGGCAAGACTGCCCGCGACACTCAAAATACTGACGTGTACCCTGTCCACATCATCGGCCAATGCCTCTTCAAGTAAGTAAGGCACCACTTTATCGCGCTGACGCCGAGAGCCGGGCGGCAAGGTCACCGACCTGAGGGTCACCCAAGTGCTATCCACTAAGATCACCACACGCCGCGTTTGCGCTTGCTCCGTCAAGGCTGACAGATGATCGCATTCACCGGTCGCGGTGACCTGATTGTCACTCACACGCACCTGGGCCCAAAAGATCGGCTGGCTGGCATCACTGATCCTTATTATCAGTCGCTCGCTCACGCATTCCTCCAAAGCGACGACGCACCACGGTTGTGGTGCCATCGTCTTGATAGTGCAATAACGCCTGAATGTGACGTTGGGCAGACGCCACGGTCACATCGGCCTGTAATAAAAAAAACTCGCTGGTCACCGTGAGATGTGGGATCACCTGCTCACGGGCTTTGTCATCGAATTCACTCAGGTTTAACACCGCCATAAAGGCGTCGACATTTTTCCACCCAGCATCAGGGCGCTGGGCGATCACCTGTTTAGCTTGTTCTATCGACAGTGCAGGGGTAAACAGCGCCGCCAGCAAAGGCGCCTGCTTATCCGTCAGTGTATTGACATTAACTTTCAGCTCCGCACTGGGGATCGCACAAACCTGAGCGGATAAACGCATAAAGACCTGCGCATTGACTCCTTTGACCGCACGCCACTCGCTACGATCGGCCAACACGGCATCGGCCGTCACATAGGGAGGACGTAAACTCTCATAGTGGGCATCTTCGGCCCCGAGCGACTGGTCCAGTTGATTGTTTTCATCCACAAAGTCTCGCGTAGATTGGGCAATCACATCCGCTTGGTAGTCATCATCAACCCCGCTGCCGACCAAGGCTCTGAGTACCATCACTTCATAGGGCACCGCACTGCCTAGGGTCGCGCCTCGCAGCTGCAAACTATTCAAATTAAAACAGGCTTGCGCATCCCGTAAGTGACCACTTACTGTGCCACCTTCTAGCGGAAAGCTGCGCTCTTTCTCGGCCCAACTTTGACTTAAATTCACCGTTTCACTACCAGATAAACTGTCTCGCAGCACCGCTGCGGCAAGCCCTTCGACGGCCATGCCGTACCAATATGCTTGCTGAAAATGAAGCTGATTTTCAGCGCGGTTGTAATTGGTGAATAACCGCGATGCCATGCTACCGGCTATCGCTGTCATTAACGCCATAATCAACATCACTATCAATAACGCTGTACCACGTTGACGACTCATTCTGCCTCCCGCTGTAGCGCCGCAGGCAGCGTTTGCCCAGCCAATAAATAAGTCCGTACTAGCTGGCCATAGCGAGGATGGGTAAAACGCAATTGAATGGCATCGGGCAGTGCGTGAGGGATATCAAAGCTGCTCTGCCAACTTCCCTTCACGTTAAAGCGGAAGGTGAGATCATCAATATCGTCCAGCAATGTCATCACCGCCGGTTGTTCACCTGCCGCTTGATCCGGATAGCGCCAACGTAACCGCTCCAACTTACCATCTCGTTGGCGATAACCCACTGCCACCACTTCGCTACGCGGAAAACGATACTGGGGGTTAATCCAACCGGTACGGGTAAAGCGCACGCCCATAGCATCTCCGCCCAGTACCTCTTTACCTGCAGTCAGTAATTGCTCACTAGGGGCTTGGCCATCCATACGCTGGCGTCGCGCGGCCATTTGGCGAAAATCACTGTCCATGATCACGAGTGCACGCTGTAATTGTTGCAGCGTTTCTCCCACTTGGCGCGATTGCTCGTCACTGCGCTGCACCGTCTGTAGTACTTGATACGCAGTCAGGCTAATGCTGGCGAAGACCACCAGCGCCAGCAACACTTCGAGTAAGGTAAACCCCTTTTCAGCGCGTGGCGACATAGGTCCTCACGGTTACCAGTGGATTGTCTGTCGATTCTGCCGCTGCAACGGCGAGATCCACCGCTCGCAGTGGTCCCGTGTTAGTCGCAATCGGCGTCAACTGCCACTGCCAGCGCTGCCCCGCCATCTCCGTGGTGCCTTGGGTGGCTTTGTCGGGCACCTTGCCGCTCAGCACTACCTCAGCCAACTGATTGTCAGCCACCATCGCCGCCAAGGTTTTTTGCTCAAGGCGACTTAGTGAGCGGGTATGCTGCCCAGTAGCTTTCATCACACTGAGCGCGGCTACCGCAAAAATGGCCACTGCAACTAGCACTTCCAGTAACGTCATCCCATGTTGGGTCTTAGGCATCATCCATCCTCCTCGGCCCGTTGCCAGCGAAATTGCGCCAGTTCATTGGCCTTTAATTGCCACATGGCACGACCGTCGGTTTCGATGGTGAGCGTAAAGGGAGTGATTTCGCCATTCGGTAATAGCCAAATCTGAGGGGGCGCCACGGCGGTTTCACCGTCTTCTTCAAACATGTTTTCGAACAGCGGTTTGTCTTCAAATAACCGGTCCTGCTGCTGCCAACCAAAGCCATCCATACTCAACGCAAAGCGGCTTTGTTCAGGCAAGGTCCCTTGGGTTGCCCAACGATCACTGCTCACCGTTTGCCAGTTTTCTTCGCCTAACTTCAGCAATTGATAATCATGGTTGTTGATCCGCACCCCGTAAGTCTGCCCTTCCAGCCAACTTTGCTCTGCCCACAACTTAATGCGTTGATACAAAGCTTGGCCGGCTTGCTCGGTCCGGGTATCAACAGGCTCGGGCCACACCATCACCACGCCTGAAGCGCTGACGGCAATAATCACCACCACCAACAGGATTTCGAGTAACGTGAAGCCCGCCGCCTGACGCATGTTATTGCAGCTCGTTCAGGTTCCAGTTACCAATATCTTGATTGATCCCTTCACCGCCTTCTTGCCCGTCCGCGCCTAGCGAGAACACATCAATCACACCATGCTCACCTGGGCTCACATAGCGATAGTCATTGTTCCAAGGGTCTTTAGGCAAACGCTTGATATAACCTTGTGCCGGATAGTTCCGTGGCACGGGCTCACTTTGTGGCTTGGTCACAAGTGCATCAAGTCCTTGGTCAGTGGTGGGGTACTGGTTGTTGTCCAGTTTGTACATATCCAGCGCATTTTCGAGTGCGCTGACATCTGCGATCGCCTTTTTCACTGCCGCTTTATCTTTGTTGCCCAATAAGTTCGGGGCGACAAAGCTGGCTAGCAAACCAATGATGACCACCACGACCATCACCTCGAGAAGCGTAAAACCTTGTTGACGACGCATCTTGTTCTCCTTGTTTATTATCATAAAATCACAACCCCACCATGTTGTTCATGGCAATAATTGGCATCAAAGTGGCGACGACAATAAAGAGCACCAGACCTGCCATGAGCACGATCATCAGCGGCCCAAACACACCTAATGCCACGTTCACCTGCGCCTCAAAATCTTTATCTTGGTTATCGGCCGCCCGTGTGAGCATGGGTTCAAGTTCCCCGCTGCGTTCACCGCTGGCAATCATATGCAACATCATGGGCGGAAAAAGCCCAGATTGATCCAGCGCCACTCGCAAGCTGGCACCTTCTCGCACTTTATCCGCAGCCTCGAGCACTCGGGTACGCACATACTGGTTGGTAATCACCTGTGCGGCGACCTTCATGCCATCCAAAAGCGGGATCGCACTGGCGGTACAAATCGCGAGAGTACGTGCAAAGCGCGATGTGTTGAGGCCACGTGCAACACGCCCCAAGACCGGTAACGACAACTTTTGTTTGTCCCATGCCAGTCGCCGTTGCTTGTCCTTCAGCAATGTACGTATTCCCGCACTGAGTAAGACAAGGCCACCCACGACCCAAATTCCCCATTGAGTAATAAAATCACTGGCGTTGAGGAGAAACTGTGTCGATGCGGGTAAGGATTGGCCGGTTTGAACAAACTGGCCGACGATGTCAGGCACCACTGTCGCCAACAAAAAGGCGACAATCACCACAGAGAAAAACGTCAAAATGGCGGGATAAAGCATCGCTTGTAGTAGGGTTGATTGAATGCGCTGACGATTTTCCACATAGTCCGCCAATCGCTCCAGCACCGTGCCCAAATGACCGGCTTTTTCGCCCGCCGCAATCATGGCACGGTACAGTTCATCAAACACTTGCGGATAATCGGCGAGCGCATCAGCAAGGGTATAGCCTTCCATCACCCGCGCGCGCACACTGGTCATCATACTGCCAATACGCGGCTTCTCGGCTTGCTCCGCCACCGCCCGTAAACACTCTTCCAGTGGCATCGCAGCCTCAATCAAGGTCGCCAATTGACGCGTGATCAATGACAGCTCTTGGGTGCTAATACCGCGGTTGCGAGATGAAAATAAAGGCCGCGACGTCTCGGCCTTTTGCTGGCTACGCTTACGTGTGGTCGCATTGACCACCAATGGCGTCAGCCCTTTGTCACGGAGCTGCTGCCGGGCCTGTCGAGGCGTATCCGCTTCAATCACACCTTTGCGTTTACGCCCTCGCGTATCTAAAGCTTGGTAATCAAACGCCGCCATCAGGTCTCCTTGGTGACTCGCATCACTTCTTCAAGCGTGGTTTTTCCTTGTAGCACTTTGGCCAGTCCGTCGTAGCGGATACTCGGACTCTGTGCGCGCACCGTTTGTTCAATGGCGTGCTCACCCGCATCGTGATGAATCAGTGCTTGCACCTTCTCGTCGACCGTCAGTAGTTCATGAATCCCCGTTCGGCCCTTGTAACCTTTGTGGTGACAACGCGAACAGCCCCCCGCTTTATACAAGGTGACGTTATCGCCAGGCTGAGCCAGCCCCACATCCACAAACAATTGCTGCTGGCTAGCATCGGCTTGATAAGGGATACGGCAATCGCTGCAAAGGGTGCGAACCAAGCGCTGTGCTAGCACGCCAAGCAAGGAGGAGGAAAGCAAAAAGGGCTCGATGCCCATATCGCGCAAACGTGTTACCGCCCCAATGGCGGTATTGGTGTGTAAAGTCGACATCACCAAGTGACCAGTGAGAGATGCTTGCACGGCGATTTGAGCAGTTTCTAAGTCGCGGATTTCCCCCACCATAACCACGTCAGGATCTTGACGCAGCATGGCACGCAACCCTCGCGCAAAGGTCATATCGACCTTAGGATTAACTTGGGTCTGCCCGATACCGGGAAGATCAAATTCGATCGGATCTTCCACCGTGAGAATATTGCGATCTTCACTGTTAATGGTTTGTAAGCCCGCATATAGCGTGGTCGATTTCCCCGACCCCGTTGGACCCGTGACCAGTAAGATCCCATGCGGTTTATGAATAAGATGACGGAAGTTCTCGTGCAATTCAGGCACCATCCCCAACTGAGCCAAGTCGAGTTGTACCGCGTTTTTATCGAGCAAACGCATCACCACACGCTCACCGTGAGAGGACGGCATAGTCGATACCCGTACATCGACGGCGCGACCGCCGATGCGGACCGAGATGCGTCCATCTTGTGGCACGCGCTTTTCGGCAATATCGAGTTTGGCCATCACTTTGACACGTGATACCAGCAAGGGGGCTAACTTGCGGCTCGGCGATAAGACTTCGCGCAACACCCCATCGACACGAAAACGGATCGACAATGCATGCTCAAAGGTTTCGATATGGATATCCGAGGCACTTTCCTTGATCGCTTCACCCAGCATGGCATTAATCAGCTTGATGATAGGGGCATCGTCCTCGGACTCAAGCAAATCCTCGCTCTGCGGCAACTCTTCAGCCAATGAGAAGAAATCATCACTGTCTGCATCGGCGCCAATGTCAGCCATCAGCTGCTGCGCATCCGCACTGTCTCGCTGATAGAGCACCGTCAATTGCTGCTCAAAATAGGCCTCATCCACGGTTTCTGGCACTAAGCACGCACCCCATAACCGTTGCACTTCCACCAAGGTCTCAGGGGTTACCGACGGCAAACACAATAGCCGTGCCTGCGAGGCATCAGTCTGAATTAGCACCCCGTGACGACGCGCAAAACCAAACGGTAACTGCCATTTGTTTTCTGGCTCGTTCGCGAGTGCGACCGTTCGATCCGTCATCCTGCTAGCTCCGCTTGTAATGCACGTACTTCGGCCGGCATCACCGCATCACTCTTATAATCAGGTAATACAGGCTTTTGCGCATCTGGCATCAATTTGACCCCATCTTGTGCGCGCAGCAGTTGTTCGGCACGGATGTAGTTATACTTACGCTGTGTCACACCATCTGCGGTTAAGCCGGTACGAATAATGGTGGGCTTGATAAACAGCATCAGGTTTTTCTTTTCTGTCCCCGTAGAAGTGGATTTGAACAGATGACCCAACACCGGAATATCTCCCAATAACGGTACTTTGGACTCACTTTCTACAGTACGCTCATCAATCAAACCGCTGAGCACAATCATTTGCTGATCGCCCACCATCACTGACGTGTTTAATTGGCGTTTACCAAAGCGCACATCCACGGCGCCACTGGCCCCCAAGACATTTGACACCTCTTGCTCAATATCCAAGAGAACCGCAGAACCTTCATTGATTTGTGGGGTAACTTTTAGCTTGATACCCACATCTTTACGCTCAACGGTTTGGAACGGGTTATCGTTATTCGAACCGGTCCGTGAACCGGTAATCACAGGGACTTCCTCACCGACAATAAACGACGCTTCTTGATTATCCAGCACCATCAGGTTGGGTGACGAAAGGATATTGGATTCGTTATTCGAGGCCACCGCAGTCACCAACGCGGTCCAATCTCCCATAATGACCCCGGCGGCAATACCATTTAATCCACCTAAAACTTCATTGAGCGCGGAGTAATCACCTGACTCTTTGATTTCAACAGTTTTTTCTTCACCGTCAATGATCCGCGTTTCGGTACGTGTCCTGTCTTTGGTCGCCTCTAATCCACCGAGATAACTCGATACACCAACTCCTGTATTGGTGAACTGAATGCCACCATTTTCAAGCGAGCCCCACTGGATGCCTAAATTGGCGCCATCAGACTCTGACATCTCTACGATTAGTGCTTCAATCAGTACTTGCGCACGACGAATATCCAGCTGAGAGATCACACTTTCCAAGGTTTTGAGGATATCGGGCGGCGCAGTGATCACCAACGAGTTGGTGCCTTGGTGCGAAGAAATTTGTACCGCTTGCTTTTGGGCACCCGGTTTACTCTTCTCTTCTTTTTCTTTCAGTAAGTTATCTGACACACCTTGAAGAACATCTACCACATCTTCCGCTTTGGCGTAGCGCAGGTAAATGACTCGGCTATTACCTGTGGTCGCCATTTCCTGATCAAGCTGTCTGATCAGCTTTTTCACTCGTTCGCGTACCTTAGGTTCACCTGAGACCAAAACGGCGTTTAAGCGCTCATCAGCGACAAAGCGTGGTTTAAGGAGATCGGGGGCATTATTGGCGTTATCTCGCTCGTTTAACGCTTCAACAATCCGTACCATTTCTGCGGCAGAGGCGTGATCTAAACGCACCACTTCTACCTCTTTATCACCGGCTTGGTCCACACGACGGATAATATCGGTCAAGCGATTCACGACCGCTGCACGCCCAGTAATCATGATCACATTAGCCGGATCGTAGTGGACTACGTTACCCGCTCCCGCATTGTTAATAAGCTGACGCAACAAAGGGGATAGCTCACGTACCGACACATTTTTTACCGCGACTACGCGAGTGACAACTTCATCTCCCACCACACTATCGTTTTCACCGACCACAGGTACCGGTGAGGTTTTGGCATCTTTGTCGCGGACCACTTTAACGACACCATTTTCCATCTCGACCACGGCAAAGCCATACACTTCGAGTACGTTTAAGAAAAACTGGTAGTACTGTTCATCAGTCAGGGTATCGTAACTGCGGACATTGATGGTGCCACGAACCGAGGGATCAACAATGATGGTTTTTTCGAGATTGCGGCCAACGATCTCAATAAACTCCTGAATATCTGTGCCCTTAAAAGAGGCACTAAACTCAGCGGCACCGGCTGGGATACCAGAAAAGAGAAGGCTCGCGGCCATCAGATAGGGGATCAGTCGTTGTTTGACCTTCACGTCACACTCCTATTGCCGCTGACGGCGAATGCTGTGGATTAAAGTTGAATCGAGATGTCATGTTGTTGTCCTTGTCGCTCGATAACCAAGTCAAGCGATCCCTGTTGTTGAATGCGTCCTAGAATATCAGGCAGTGCTGCGGACTGACTTAACGTCAGGCCATTGATAGCGACAGCAATATCCCCTGCCTGTAAGCCGGATTGCTCAAAAAAGATTGGATTGCGTCCCGGAGTGAGGCGAAAGCCCTTTATTTGATCGCCTTCGCGCACTTGTGACAGCTGCACAAAGTCAAATAAGCGTTGCGGGTTCTGGCTAAGCTGCTGCGCTAAGTCGGCAGGCCAGTCAGGGCTGGTCTGCCGCTTGGTCGCCATCGACTTTGGGGGCGTCGACGCATCAGTAGGGGAGGAAAAAACGGTCTGCGGTGTACTATCTGCATCGACCCCTGGCATAAGGAGCGCTTCGCGTCTTGACCCTTGGCGTAATATCACCCGATCGGATAAGACTTGATCGACACTGACTTGGGTCCCTTTCACCTGCTCACCCACACCGTAAGTCACTTGACGACCGCCGTTCGCGATCACGGCCAATGCACGCTTAGGATCGGTACTGGCCACCACCCCAACCAAAGTTAGGCGTAGCCGGGTTTCAGGGACATTGGTTACTGCGTGTTGCGTGGGTTGAGCGGCTGCTTGATAGCGACCAAACAGCTGGGCATTGACGATAGGAGCCAACGAAAAAGGATCCGTCGCAGCGCGAGAGGACGACGCCGACTGGCTTGCTACGGACAATACAGGTGCGGGTGCAGGCGCATAAAACGCCCACACCATTCGCCCAGCCAACCATGCCAGAACGAGGAACAGTAAAATGTTTAGCCACGTCGCCAGTCGTGCCACCTGCTGCGGTGACACAGTGAACGTGCCATGCTGGCGTCCTGCCTTACGCATCATCCCTTCCAAACCAAATTGAGTCACCGAGTGTCCATTGATGGCTTTTTTTACCATCAAGTTCCATCATTAGATTACGAAAAGCTGGGCATACTAGCAAAAACACGATGTGATATTGAGATAATTTTCATTTTTGTCGTAACCCCACATCCTAACCAAGCCAACACATTTAGGTCAGATTGTACCTCGACGTTGTGATACTGCTCTAAAGGAATTTTTGTGCTAATGTCGCCCATCCGGATTGCGCAGGAGTTGAGTCATGAAAACACACGCATCGGCGCCCTTGACGGCAGTCAGGCTAGACAAGTGGCTATGGGCCGCACGGTTCTACAAAACACGGTCAATCGCACGCAACATGATTGACGGCGGTAAGGTGCATTATAATGGCCAGCGCGCCAAACCTAGCAAAATGGTTGAAGTAGGTGCTGAGATCCGACTTCGGCAAGGACACGAAGAAAAAACCATTACTGTATTAGAATTATCAGAGCAGCGTCAGGGTGCGCCGATTGCGCAGACGCTGTATCAAGAAACCCAAGACAGTATCAAACAGCGTGAGCACAACACGGAAATGCGTCGCTTACACGCACACAATCCGCGCCCAGAAAGCCGGCCGGATAAGAAACAACGCCGAGATATTCGTAAGTTTAAACAAGGCATAGAGTAAGGCCGATCCCACTAACCAGGCCCTAAGCCGGAGAGAGATTGCATGTCAAACGATCAACTACACCGTTACCTATTTAAAGATGTGTCTGTGCGTGGTGAGCTGGTCAAGCTCGATGAAACCTATCAACGCATCTTGGAAAACCAAGACTACCCTGCGCCCGTCCAAGCGCTACTGGGGGAGATGCTTGTCGCCACCAGCTTACTCACTGCCACCTTAAAATTTGAAGGCTCGATTACCGTGCAACTACAAGGCGACGGTCCGGTATCACTGGCGGTGATCAATGGTGACCACCAGCAGCAACTGCGCGGTACCGCACGCCTGAAAGGCGACATCAAAGCCGATGCAACTCTACCTGAAATGCTCGGTAAGGGGCAGCTCATTATCACCATCGAACCAGTCGACGGCGAACGCTATCAAGGCATTGTGGGCTTAGACTCGGATCATCTGCAAGGCTGCCTTGAAGACTACTTTGCGCGTTCAGAGCAACTGGAAACGCGACTTTGGTTGCGCACCGGTGAGTTTGAAGGCAAACGCCACGCGGCTGGAATGATGCTGCAAGTGCTACCTGACGGCAAAGGGGACGATAACGACTTTGACCATTTGGCGAAGCTGACTGAAACCGTTAAAAATGATGAATTATTTGGCCTTGACGCAAAAGATGTCCTTTATCGTCTATATCACCAAGAAAGCGTCACCGTTTTCGATCCTCAGTCAGTATGCTTTAAATGCAGCTGCTCACGCGAGCGCAGCGCACAAGCGATCGCCGCGATTGAGCGCAGCGAAATCGATAAAATGATTGCAGAAATGGGCACAATTCGTTTGCACTGTGATTATTGCGGCAGTGATTATGCGTTTGACAGCGTCGATGTCGCAGCCATCTTTGAGCAGAATGCCGATTCATCGTCACAAATGCAGTGAAAAACGTGCTACATATTTAGTTGCATAAAACAAAGAAACCCAACTTAGTTCAAAAGCCAGCATCAAGCTGGCTTTTTTCTTGGTCTCCTCGGACACATCTCACATTTTTTTACGCATTAATTTTGTACAAACAATAAGAGCTCTGTGGGTAGCGCAAACGTTTAACTAAGCGTTACCATAGAGGGAGTCACGTCACCTGGTGGTCAGTACCCTACAATCAAAATAGCCCTAGTGTGCGTGCGGTAATTTTTTGCAGTAACTCCCTGAATGGCACTATTCAGGTTGCTAGCATAAAGACAGTTAACAACATCTTACCCCAAGGAGCACCTATGACTGTCCTGAACGTCGAATCCGAAGTCGCCGGCATCGATCTTTCCCGTCATGGTCTGGAAAATGTCAAAGAAGTCATTCGCAATCCCTCTTATGAACAGCTGTTCGAGGAAGAAACCAAACCTGGGCTGGAAGGCTACGAAAAAGGCGTGGTGACTGAGCTCGGCGCTGTGGCGGTGGATACCGGTATTTTTACTGGCCGTTCACCAAAAGATAAATACATTGTGCGTGATGACACCACCCGCGATACCGTGTGGTGGTCCGATCAAGGGAAAAACGATAACAAGCCGATTGATCACGCCGTTTGGAAAGATTTAAAAGCCTTAGTCACCCAGCAACTCTCTGGCAAACGTCTGTTTGTGATTGATGGCTACTGCGGTGCCAACCCTAACACGCGTTTACGGATCCGTGTGATCACCGAAGTGGCGTGGCAAGCGCACTTTGTGAAAAACATGTTTATCCGTCCTACCGATGAAGAGCTAAAACACTTTGAGCCCGACTTTGTGGTCATGAACGGAGCTAAATGCGTCAACAATAAATGGCGCGAGCAGGGTTTGAACTCAGAAAACTTCACGGTCTTCAACCTCACCGAGCGCATGCAGCTTATCGGCGGGACATGGTACGGCGGCGAGATGAAAAAAGGCATGTTTGCGATGATGAATTATTTCTTGCCTTTGCAAGACATCGCGTCCATGCACTGCTCGGCAAATATGGGCAAAGACGGCGACGTCGCGATTTTCTTCGGCTTATCTGGCACGGGTAAAACAACCCTCTCCACCGATCCGAAGCGTCAGCTGATTGGCGACGACGAACACGGCTGGGACGATCATGGTGTGTTTAACTTTGAAGGCGGCTGCTATGCAAAAACCATTAAGCTGTCCAAAGAAGCAGAGCCCGATATTTACAATGCCATTCGCCGCGATGCGCTGCTTGAAAACGTCACTGTACGCGGTGATGGCCGTATCGACTTTGACGATAACTCCAAAACCGAAAACACCCGAGTGTCTTACCCGATTTATCACATCGATAATATCGTTAAGCCCGTGTCGAAAGGCGGACATGCCAACAAGGTGATCTTCCTCTCCGCGGATGCGTTTGGTGTGCTACCGCCGGTGTCTAAACTGACGCCTGAGCAGACCAAGTATCACTTCCTGTCTGGCTTTACCGCGAAACTGGCCGGCACTGAGCGTGGTATTACCGAGCCGACACCGACTTTCTCAGCTGCTTTCGGGGCCGCATTCTTGACCTTGCACCCAACCAAGTATGCAGAAGTGCTGGTCAAACGCATGGAAGCGGCAGGTGCAGAAGCCTACCTAGTGAACACTGGTTGGAACGGCTCAGGCAAGCGTATTTCGATTAAAGATACCCGCGCCATTATTGACGCTATCTTAGACGGTTCGATTGAGAAAGCAGAAACGAAGACGATTCCTATCTTCAATCTCACCGTGCCCGTCTCACTCGACGAGGTCAACGATGGCATCCTTGACCCGCGTGACACCTATGTCGATCCACTCCAGTGGGAAAGCAAAGCGAAGGACCTTGCCCAACGCTTTATCGATAATTTCGACAAGTATACCGACACCCCAGAAGGGGCTGCTTTGGTTTCAGCCGGGCCTCAGCTCGACTAAATCATCCCACTTACGCCCCATAGCAATATGGGGCGTACTTTTTGCCTAGCAGTTGAATTTAGGCCACTTTTGCGCCAGTCTTAATCCATTCATCGTCACCGTTTCTCGCTCCGATAGGATTTGCCCATGCGCATCCTGGCCAAACTGATTGCCAGCTTGATCATCCTGATTGTCACCGCGCTTTTCGTGGTTGTGGTGCTTTTGCATACCCGTTACAGCACACCTGTCTTTAATACCCTCTCCCAGACCCTGTTACCCGGTAAACTCACCGCGGCACAAGTGGGGTATCACTGGCGCTCACCGCTGCAACTGACATTGATTCAACCGGATTATCAAGCCTCCCAAACCGATTGGCATGCGGATAAACTACAACTTTATATAGACCCCGCCACCTTTCCACACATTGCTTGGCTACGCATTGATGGTATGGATATTGACCTTAATGCGCTGGACGCCAACCCTTTGCGGGAATTACCTCAAGGGCTAACTATTGGTCGAGTGCTACTGAGTGATGTCACCCTGCGCACGCCGCATTGGCACGCCACCAATGTGCGAGCACAACTCGATAACTGGCAAAAAGGCGCCCAAGCCTATGGCACAGTGAAAGGACGAGCACAATGGGAAATAGGATCGCTTAACGGACAAGGTATCGCCTTAACCCAGTTACTCCTGGATGCGAAACCGAGCGACCAAGGGTGGGACATTCTAGGCGCCTCGATGCAGTGGCAACGCGCTGCAATCAGTGCGCAAGGCCATTGGCAACCCGGTACCCTCGCGCTCGAGCAACTCACCATCAGCGATGCGGTGATTGATAGCGAGCAAACCCGCCAGACGCTCGCACAAGCACTCGCGGCTTGGCCTCGCGATACCGTGTTAACTGTCGCCCGTGCCGACGTAAGGCAACTCAGCGCAGAAACGCATCCCCTGTCGGTGAACCAGTTAACCTTCTCGGCACAAAATCTTCGTTTCGCACCCGACGCGCCTTGGTGGTATCAACCGGCGATGCGATTGTCATTCAACGCCGATTATCTACGCTGGCAAGGCCAAACTTGGGAACAACCGCTGGGCGATATCGAGTGGCGAGATAACACAGTGATCGTCAATCAGCTCACCAGCCAATTGCAGGAGGGCTTTTTTGCTGTGTCTGGCCAATTCGCCCAGAACAATTGGCAAATAGACCGTTTTCAAGCCAACGGTTTAACCCTCTCTCGCCAAGAACTTGCTCCCATTCAAGCCCTGTTACCCGGTATACCGACCCAACTGAGCATCACCAGTTTACAGTTAAAGCATAACGAGTGGCTCAACTTATCCCCTGACTTTGCCACCAAAATCAGTGGTATTGATGTGGATGGCCAGTCTCTTGAGATCCGCGACGGCGAGCTGGTCAATGGTCTCATCACAGCCAGCGCCAACCATGCAAGTATTAACCAGCAGTGGCTCGCAGAGCCCTACCTGCGTCTTGAGGCTCATGATCGCAAGCTTCAGCTACACCAATTATTGTTGGGGTTTCCCGATGGCCAACTGGCGCTATCTGGACAGATCAATCTCGCCGCACCAAGCCTACCTTGGTCGCTGTCCGTTGACGGTTTGCAAATTCCCTTGTCCATTTACCATGCTTGGTTTGAATGGCCATTGCCGCTAGAGGGCTTTCACGATATTGAGGGGCAATGGTCAGGATTGGCAGGAGACGCACACAGCTTTAAGGTGGGGTTGAACGGTCAATTAGCCGTGACTTTCCTCGACAGCGCAGCGGCGCAAACAGACCCATCTGTGGACGAGCCATGGTCTATTCGGCTTGCACACTGGTTGAAAGGAGAGGCTGCCCCACCTGTGGAAAGCCACCTAGTTCCGCTACCCTTTGCATCGCTGACGCTCAATGCCGATCGCGGTGACATTCGCGCCACGCTCAGCGGCGAGCAAACCCTGTCACTTCGCTGGCCGATTTATCAAGCGACAGAGCCTAACGTCGGCGAATAAAGCGCTAACGCAGCAGAGCCAGTTGCGGGGCCGGTTGCGTGGTTGCCGCATCATCCGATGGCAGTAAAACATAAGTGCCCGTGAACACCCCAGCCTGTTCGTCACCACTGAAAAACGCCACTTCTAGCGTCACCCGCGCTCGACGACCGTTTTCGAGTCGGTCTAGATCGCCGCTTAAACTGTCTAAAGACACGCTGGCGCGGGGACGCTCTGCCACCGGACGACGATAGCGAATATGGCTGTCTGCGAGCACAATATCAGCACTCAACTGGCGCTCTTTCATCAGCAACCACACCATGCCCCAACCAGCGAGCGTGGCAAGACTGAAAATGCTGCCTGCAAACATGGTGTGATGCGGGTTTAAGTTGGCATTGAGGTTAGCGCACACTTCGAAGCGATAACCGGTAAATTGATTGATTTTGACCCCCATTTTGTCACTAATGGGGATCTGGTGCTGCCAACGCCTTTGTAGCTCAGCGCACCATTCAGGGCGACGCACCACATCCGACAGTGGGTCTAAATGCTTCACCATTTGTTGGTGTCGGATAGGGCCACGCTCATCACTCAACTCACCTTGGCTAATGAATTCATGCTTGGCGTAAAAACTGACCGCGTCCTCACGCGCATTACAGACTAAGCGCTTGGCCCCTTCTTGGCGCGCTAAGGACTCTAACGCCATCAGCACCAACGCGCCCAGACCTCGGCTGCGATAGTCCGGTGAAACCGCCATATAACGGATTTGACCGTCGTTATCTGGGGTCAGATACAACCGGCCAATCGCTACAGGCTCGCCATTGCCATCGACAATCATTCGATGGCAGGCACTCACGTCATATGCGTCGCGCTCAGAGCCACGCGGGGCATGCCAAGGCTCGCGTAGCATGCGATAACGAAAATCGTAATAACGCGCCAGATCTTGCTCTGTTTGTGGCGTCACCATTCGGAACATGCCTGTCTCTCCCTGTTAGGCTGGTTAAACCTGAAGCCAAAATGTGACCGGTCCATCATTGACCAAACTCACTTTCATGTCTGCGGCGAACTGCCCAGTTTGGGTCTGAAGCCCCGCTTGGCGACAGTGATCACAAAACAAATCGTACAAACGCGCCGCCTCTTCCGGCGCCGCGCCTGAAAAGCTCGGCCGCATCCCTTTTTTAGTATCCGCTGCAAGGGTGAACTGCGAAACCACCAGCAGCTCGCCTCCAGCCTGAGCAACATTGAGGTTCATTTTGCCGGCATCGTCTTCAAATACCCGATAGCCAGTGACTTTGTGCGCCAGTTTGGCAGCCTGCGCATCGGTATCCCCTTTTTCTACGCCTAATAGCACCACCAGCCCTTTGCCGATGGTGCCGAGGGTATTGCCCTCAACCGTGACGTTCGCTTCACTCACGCGTTGAATTAAGGCGATCATAACGCTCCTTATTGTCTTCATTTTCAATCACAGCAGGGACAGGTGTGTCTTGCGACGCCGCATCCCCTTGGGGACGCCACAGTGCTGACTCATGCAAGGTGGCTGTCACTTGCGCACCAAACAACACGATGCACCAACTAAAATACACCCAAACAAATAAAATCGGCACCACGGCCAGTGCACCGTATATCAGCTGATAGGAAGGAAAGTGCGTGACGTACAACGCGAACACTTTTTTGCTCAATTCAAACAAAATGCTGGCAGCTGCCGCGCCCACTAACGCATGGCGTAATCGCACTCGGGTATTCGGCACCAGCGTATACAGTCCCATAAACGTGAGCGTGGTTAATACAAAGGGTAATCCACGCAGCAATGTAGTAAATAAATCACTGGCGACACCGCTTTGTAAGAGCGATAGCGACGTCAAATACGAGCTCAAAGCAATACTGGTACCAATCAAGATAGGGCCCAGTGTCAGCACCATCCAGTAAATTGAAAAGGCGATCATCATTGGTCGCTTGGTCTTAATCTTAAAGGTGTGGTTCAAACTTTTATCAATGGCAGAAATGAGCATAATGGCGACCACGAACAAGAAGCTGACCCCCACCGCGGTCATCTTGCCCGCATTGGCAACAAACTCATTGAGGTAATGCGCGACGATTTCGCCCGCCGCTGGGACGAAATTATTGATCACAAATTGCTGCAGTGTTTCGCCTACTTGCGAAAAGCCGGGAAAACTCGAGAACGCAGACAGCACCACAGTGACAAGCGGGACCAAGGACAACAAGGTGACATAAGCCATATAGCCGGCACTCACAGTGAGCCTATCTTCTCCCATTCGTTGCCACAAATGACGAACCATGGCCTGTAGCCAGTCACGTGAGCATTGCCACGAGGGCATGTCACGCAGCGGATTATCGAGCATACCTTGTTCCTAACCTTGTGTTAGCCTTACGCTTATTCAGTGTACATGATTTATAACCAAGGAGTTGCCTGTGCGGGCCGTGCTACTATTTTTGACCAGTTTAACCCTGCTAACCGGCTGTCAGTCTGCCTATTACGCCGCGATGGAGCAAGTCGGCGTTCATAAGCGCGATATCATGGTCGATCGTGTTGAAGATGCCGCCAGTGCGCAGCAAGAGGCACAAACCCAGTTTAACGACGCGCTTGAAGCATTGACCGCATTGACGCAGTTTGATGGCGGCGAGTTACAAGCGGCTTACGATACGGTCAATAAGCACTATCAAAAAAGCGAAGCAGCAGTGACTCAGGTGCGTGACCGCATTGATGCCTTGGACGCTGTGGCGCAGGCCTTATTTTCCGAGTGGGACGAGGAGCTGGCGCTATACACCAATCCACGCCTCAAACGCGAGAGTGCCCAGCGTTTGCGAGCCACACAAGCCGAGTATCAGCGCTTGTATGATGCCATGCAACGCGCCGAACGCACCATGACACCCGTGCTAAATACGCTGCAAGATAACCGCTTATATCTGAAACACAATCTGAATGCACGCGCCATCGGTGCACTCCAAGGCGAATTCAAAAATCTCGCCGGCGATATCGATCGCGCTATTGCCGATATGCAGCGTGCCATTCAAGCATCCGATCGGTTTATTCAAACCCTTAATTAATCCATAGGCACAAAAAAAGGCACCCGAGGGTGCCTTTTTGACGCTTCGCATTCACGATTTAGCCTTTACGGCCTGCACGCTTACGCTCAGTTTCAGTCAGTAACTTCTTACGAATACGGATGCTTTCTGGTGTCACTTCCACCAGCTCATCGTCATCGATAAACTCAAGCGCTTGCTCAAGGGTAAACTTGATGGCAGGTGTCAGTACCTGTGCATCATCGGTACCAGACGCACGCACGTTGGTCAGCTGCTTGCCTTTCAAGCAGTTAACGGTCAGATCGTTAGAACGGTTGTGAATACCGATGATTTGACCTTCGTACACTTCATCACCGTGCTCAGCAAACAGACGACCACGCTCTTGCAAGTTAAACAGAGCATAAGTCAGTGCTTTACCCGCTGCGTTAGAGATCAGTACGCCGTTAACACGTTGACCGATATCACCGCCTTTAAATGGGCCGTAGTGGTCAAACGTGTGATAAATCAAGCCAGAGCCCGAGGTCAGGGTCAAAAACTCAGTCTGGAAGCCAATCAGGCCACGAGACGGCATCATAAAGTCCATACGGACACGGCCTTTGCCGTCAGGCAACATATTGGTTAATTCACCTTTACGCAGACCGATGTTCTCCATCACGCCGCCTTGGTGCTCTTCCAGTACGTCAATGGTCACGGTTTCAAACGGTTCCAGTTTTTGACCATCTTCTTCTTTGATGATCACTTCTGGACGTGATACCGCAAGCTCGTAGCCTTCACGACGCATGTTTTCGATGAGGATAGACAGGTGCAGTTCACCACGACCAGATACGCGGAACTTATCTGGGTTATCCGTTTCTTCAACGCGCAGTGCAACGTTGTGTACCAATTCTTTTTGCAGACGCTCAAGAATGTTACGCGACGTAACGTATTTACCTTCCAGACCCGCAAATGGCGAGGTGTTCACTTGGAAAGTCATGGTTACCGTTGGCTCATCGACGGTCAACGCTGGCAGCGCTTCTGCATTGCTTGGATCGCAGATGGTATCTGAAATTTTCAGCTCGCCAAGACCGGTGATAGCAATGATGTCACCCGCTGTCGCCTGCTCAACGTCGTTACGCTCAAGGCCCAAGTAGCCCAGTACGCCACCTACTTTACCATTACGTTTGCTGCCGTCGGCGCTAACAATGGTCACCTGTTGGTTAGGCTTCACTGAGCCGCGAGTAATACGGCCAACACCGATAACGCCTTTGTAAGAGTTATAGTCCAGCTGAGAGACTTGCATTTGGAATGGGCTGTTGATGTCAACATCCGGCGCTGCAACGTTATCAACGATCGCATTGAACAGCGGTTCCATGTTCTCGCCTTCGGTGGCTTCATCTAGGCTCGCCCAACCGTTTAGTGCAGAGGCGTAAACCACTTGGAAATCTAGCTGCTCGTCGGTCGCACCCAAGGTATCAAACAGATCGAATACCTGATCCATCACCCAGTCAGGACGCGCACCAGGGCGGTCAATTTTGTTGATAACCAAAATTGGCTTCAGACCGTGTGCGAACGCTTTTTGGGTGACGAAACGCGTTTGTGGCATTGGGCCGTCAACCGCATCAACCACGAGCAACACAGAGTCAACCATCGACATGATACGCTCTACTTCACCACCGAAGTCGGCGTGTCCTGGAGTATCGACGATGTTGATACGGTAGTCATTCCAATTAATGGCGGTGTTTTTCGCCAAAATGGTGATGCCACGCTCTTTCTCAATGTCGTTCGAGTCCATGACACGCTCTTCCACTTCACCGCGGGTTGCTAGCGTGCCGGACTGCTGCAGCAGCTTATCCACTAGCGTGGTTTTACCGTGGTCAACGTGGGCAATAATGGCGATATTTCTCAATTTATCAGTCTGTAAGTTGGTCATGGACTCTCTTTTCACTCGATAGACGGGGGCGCGCGCCGAACCTTGGGTTAAACACACCTACCACGACGGTGCCGCCACCTGATTAAAAAAACGGCCGTAATGTACCAGATTTTGTCGCAAAACCCACCTAAATATGTGAATCAGCGCAAAGACAATGACGGACTCTTGTGTTCACACTGGTGAATTATTAAGCAAATACAACGGCTCAGTGAGAAAAAGACCAAGATGAATTTTTAAAGGCAAACCACACTCTCACCGCCATTTGTCTGCTATAACTTCGAGGGCTGCACGGCTGTCGTACGAATCCAACACCACTGCCAAGTTATTTGCACCATAGCAATGCATTGATGCACAATAATGGTGCATACAGACAGTGTTTCGGTTCCCATTACTCGTCGCGTTGCCCGTCAATGGGGCAATTAGCTCGTTTAAAATTGTTGGCACAGTTTTCGCTTTGTACTGTGCAAGGAGCAAACCCAGCTTACCCTTTTATTTTGACACCGGAGGTTATTTCACATGTCAGTAGAAAACGTGCTCGCATTGATCCAAGAGAACGAGGTGAAATTCATCGATCTGCGCTTTACCGATACCAAGGGTAAAGAGCAGCATGTCTCTATTCCTTCACACCAAATCGATGCTGACTTTTTCGAAGAAGGCAAAATGTTTGATGGCTCATCCGTCGCCGGTTGGAAAGGCATCAACGAATCAGACATGATCATGATGCCTGACCCAAGCTCAGCCGTGCTGGACCCATTTACCGAAGAAAGCACGCTCAACATTCGCTGTGATATTCTCGAGCCCTCAACCATGCAAGGCTACGAGCGTGACCCTCGCTCGATTGCGAAGCGCGCCGAAGACTACATGCGCGCAACTGGCATTGCTGATACTGTCCTGATCGGTCCTGAACCAGAGTTTTTCTTGTTCGATGACGTGAAATTCGCCACCGATATGGCCGGCTCTTTCTATAAAATTGATGATGTCGAAGCGAGCTGGAACTCAGGCTCGGCGTTGGAAGGCGGTAACAAAGGCCACCGTCCAGGCGTAAAAGGCGGCTACTTCCCAGTTGCCCCTGTGGATTCATCACAAGATATCCGCTCTGCCATGTCATTAGTGATGGAAGAAATGGGCCTCGTGGTTGAGGCGCACCACCACGAAGTGGCAACTGCAGGACAAAACGAGATCGCAACCCGCTTTAATACCCTGACCACCAAAGCGGACGAAATTCAGATCTACAAGTATGTCGTGCATAACGTCGCCCACGCCTTTGGTAAAACCGCGACCTTTATGCCAAAGCCACTGGTTGGTGATAACGGCTCGGGCATGCACGTACACCAATCACTCGCGAAAGACGGTCAAAACCTGTTTGCCGGTGACAAGTACGGTGGCCTATCCGAAACCGCCCTTTATTACATTGGCGGTATCATCAAGCATGCGCGTGCCATCAACGCCTTTGCCAACGCTTCGACCAACTCGTACAAGCGTCTGGTTCCTGGTTTTGAAGCGCCTGTCATGCTGGCTTACTCCGCACGTAACCGTTCTGCGTCCATCCGTATTCCGGTGGTGCCGAGCCCGAAAGCACGTCGTATCGAAGTCCGCTTTGGCGATCCGTCTGCGAACCCATACCTGTGCTTTGCTGCGATGCTGATGGCTGGTCTTGACGGGATTAAAAACAAGATCCATCCAGGCGATGCGATGGATAAAGACTTGTACGACTTACCCGCAGAGGAAGCGGCAGAAATTCCAACCGTTGCCGAGTCTTTGAAAGAAGCCTTGCAAGCCCTTGACGCCGATCGTGAATTCTTGACGGCTGGTGGCGTGTTCTCGGATGACTTTATCGACTCTTACATTGGCCTAAAAGCCGGTGACGTGGAGCGCATCCAAATGACCACGCACCCTGTTGAGTTCGAACTTTACTACTCAGTGTAAAGCGCCCACCAACAGAAATTACGGCCCACCTCGCAGGTGGGCTTTTTTATGCTTGAGCCCGCCTACTGCCGTTTTACACTCAGTGTTTTACCGTGACAAGGCACAACAAACATGAAATGGCTTCTCGTAATTTGGTTGCTTATCACACTGCCTTGTGCAGCCACCAGCGTCTATCAATGGACCGATGCGCAAGGGGTTTTGCATCTCAGTGATACGCGGCCGGTTGGCGAGATGTCGGTCACTGAGCATACGGTGACATCCTTTACGCCATCCACGCCGCCTGTCTCGCCTTCATCAAACCTGACGCCTGCCTCCTCAGCCGAGCCGGACGTCGCGGTGGCGCTCTCACTCACTCACCCTGTAGAAGGCGCGACCTTGCGCAGCAATCCCGGCAAGCTCACAGTCTCGGCATCAGTCCGTCCCGCCCATGCAGCCACAGAGTCGGTAGTATTGCTCCTCGATGGTGCAAAGGTAGCGCTTTCCCCCCAGCAAACCACACAGCAAGATCAGCGAACTTTGCATTGGCATATCGAGCCGGTCGATCGGGGCACTCACACGGTGCAAGTTCAATACATTGAAAACGGCAAGGTTATTGCATCATCTCCCGTTCATCGTTTCTTTTTGCACCGTGCACATCTCAATCAACCGTCGCGTCAGACGCACTAGTGAGGCGGTTATCGCCTGATGACAACCGGTTGAGTTCACAAAGCCACTGACGGGGGCTGCACGGTGTACAGAGTTTGATTACACTCAATGCACCATTGTAGTGCAAACAAGGATTCAGCCGCACATGATGCCAGGGCAACTGTTCGATCATCTGCTAACGGCCATTGTCGTGGTCGACACACAATGGCGTATTTTGTACGCCAATGCAGCCGCTGAGCAGCTGATGCACCAAAGTGTCCGCCGTTTAGTTAACCAACCGCTCACAGAACAGCTTCAACATGCCAGTGTGGATTGGTCACATATCGTCAGTACCACACAAGCCGGACAGAGCTTGACCGACAGTGATGTGACTTGGGTGGTCGACGGCCAACCACAAAAAGTTCAGCTTAGCGCGAGTCCACTATTTGATGATCCAGACGGCGGGAAAATCCTGCTCGAAGTCAATGTGGTCAGCCAGCAGCAACGGATCAGTAAAGAGCTCGCCCAAAAAGCACAGCAACAAGCGGCCAAAGAATTAGTCCGAGGATTAGCGCACGAAATAAAAAACCCGCTCGGTGGCTTACGTGGCGCGGCACAGCTGCTGGAAAAAATGTTGCCCGATGCGAGCTTGGCCGAATACACCCAAATCATCATTGAACAAGCGGACCGGCTGCGTAATCTCGTCGACCGGCTACTGGGCCCGCAGCGTCCGGGGCTGCGACAAAAGCAAAATATTCATGTGGTGCTGGAAAAGGTCCGTCAGTTAGTCAATCTCGACACGCAGGGCGCGGTCGATATCATTCGCGACTACGACCCTAGCTTGCCGGATTTTGACATGGATCCCGAACAACTCGAGCAAGCGATTCTCAACGTGGTGGCCAATGCTGCCGACGCGGTGCGCGAGCAAGCCGATGGACAAATTACCTTGCGTACACGCACAGGGTTTCAAACCGTGATTCATGGCATGCGTCATCGCGTCGTGGCACAAATCGAGATTATCGATAACGGGCCGGGCATCAGCCCCGAGCTGCAAGATACCTTGTTTTACCCCATGGTCACCAGCAAAGTGAACGGAAATGGCCTCGGGCTTGCGATTACTCACCACCTCATTGATCAGCATAAAGGAAAGATTGAGGTCAATAGCTGGCCTGGGCACACCTGCTTTATCATCCAATTACCGATTATTGAAAAGGACACCACGCATGAGTAAAGGAACCATCTGGATTGTTGATGATGACAGTTCCATTCGTTGGGTCATGGAGCGCACCTTAAGCGCCGCCAATTTAGCGTGCCAGACATTTTGTGATGCCGACAGTGTGTTAAGCGCGCTGCGAGAGCAAACACCCGATGTGTTGGTCTCCGATATCCGCATGCCGGGCACGGATGGGCTCGCCCTTCTCCATCGTGTTCACGAGCAACATCCGGATTTGCCCGTGATCATTATGACCGCACACTCAGATTTGGATGCCGCGGTGAATGCTTACAAAAAGGGCGCATTCGAGTATCTGCCCAAGCCATTTGATATTGATGAAGCCCTAGCCTTAGTCGAGCGTGCACTGGCACATCGCAAAGAGCAGCAAAAGCAGCAAACCACCCAGCCTTCTCAAGCGGACATGCCAGAAATCATTGGCGAGGCGCCCGCCATGCAAGAAGTGTTTCGCGCCATCGGCCGGCTGTCTCGCTCATCGATTTCAGTCTTGATTAACGGCGAATCTGGCACAGGGAAAGAGTTAGTGGCGCAAGCATTGCACCGCCATAGCCCCCGCGCTAACCATGCTTTTATCGCACTCAACATGGCCGCGATTCCCAAAGATTTGATTGAATCTGAACTGTTCGGCCACGAAAAAGGCGCCTTTACCGGTGCAAACTCGGTGCGCCAAGGACGGTTTGAGCAAGCCAATGGCGGCACGTTGTTCCTCGATGAAATTGGCGATATGCCACTGGATGTGCAAACACGTTTGCTCCGTGTGCTGGCGGATGGACAATTCTATCGCGTCGGTGGTCACGCCGCCGTGGATGTGGATGTGCGGATCATCGCCGCCACCCACCAAGATTTAGAGCGCTTAGTGGCCGAAGGCGCATTTCGAGAAGACTTATTCCACCGCCTGAATGTCATTCGCGTCCATTTACCGTCTCTTAAAGACCGACGCCAAGATATTCCTCAGTTGTGTCAGTATTTTCTCGCCCGCGCTGCGGAAGAGCTCGGCGTCGAAGCCAAACAGCTCCATCCAGATACCAAGGCCATCATGAGCCAACTACCTTGGCCGGGAAACGTACGTCAGCTAGAAAATACCTGCCGGTGGTTAACCGTCATGGCCAGTAGCAATGAGGTCTTACCCAGCGACTTACCTCGTGAGCTGCTTCACCAGCCCATCCGCCTCGCTGAGAACGAAGAGCAAGACTGGCAGCACGCATTGGCGCAATGGGCAAAACATGCGATTGCCAGTGGCCAACACGGCATTTTGCAACAGGCACTACCGAGTGTTGAGCGTATATTGTTGGAGTCAGCATTGGCACACACCCATGGCCACAAGCAGGATGCAGCGAAAATACTCGGATGGGGACGAAATACACTCACCCGCAAGCTAAAAGAGCTTAATATTGAGTCATGACTCATTATTAAAACTCAAACACTTTGAACCTCTGCTAAATTTAATAACAGTGATTGGGGTACAATCCGCCAATTGTGTTGGGTTCTTAAGAAGAGTTAAGTTGTTGTACTAATGAGAAACATGCGTCCCCTTTCGATTCGAGCAGCTGTCATGTTACCCGTGTTTCTCGTACTCACGCTGACACTGATTGTGATCGTTTTTACAATCAACAATCATTACCAGTCCAGTTCGCGTTTCGTTGGTAAGTTACTGCTTACCGACTACTCTCAGGGGGTTGAGCACGACTTACGCCAATACCTCGAAAATCCGTTTTACGCCAATGTCTTTGTCGCTGACAGCGTGGCGGCGTGGGCGAAAGATCGCAACCCCACCCCACAAGACATTCGCAATTACTTGCTCAACAGCTATACCTCCCTTTTTCAAGCTATGCCTCATATGCAGGTGTTGAGTATCGGTGTCGATGCCCGCGGCGACTATTACGGCTACCGCAAAAGCACCAGTGGCCAATACATCCTCATGGAGCGCAGTGATGAGACCAACCGCGCCTTACGCATCTTCGATGGGCGTACGCCTTTATCCAATGTGATTTATCAAGATGGGGATTACGACCCCCGTGTGCGTCCTTGGTATATTCCTGCCTTTAACCGTGAGCAGCCTCGCTGGACCGATATTTATCGCGATGCTGATGAAGTGGGAGAAGTCTCGCTTTCTGCCATTGCCCCCATTCAAATAAACGACAAAGTATGGGGCGTGGTTGCCAGCGACATCAAACTAACTGCTTTCAATCAGTTTTTAAGTGAGCGTCAGCAAAAGCTGGGCGGTGCCTTATTTATTGTCGATAGTGAAGGGCGCATGCTGGCACATAGCGGCCAAGACAGTCCGACCAATATTCTTCATTTTCCAGGCGTCCCCAATAACTCGGTGCTCAACAATACCATCAGAAATATCTCCGATGACTGGCCCCCTGCGCCCTCGCAATTGGGGCAACCTTTTTATTTTAAGATTGCCGACAAGGGCAATTTTTACGGCATAATCAAGAAGGTAGACATGGCAGCACCTTTCCAACACGACTGGTATGTGGTGGTGGCCTTGCCCGATCAATTACTGCTAGAGAGCTTACTCAACCAACAAAAGATCAGTGTCTACCTCGTGATAACCATGGCGCTAGTTGGGTTAATGGTGGTGTATTTAATTATTCGCCAGCTCACCCGCCCTTTGCGCGATACCGCGGAAGCTGCCGCCAAGCTTGCTTCAGGGAACCTGACGTATCGGATCAATACCTCTGCCAGTTTGCGAGAAATCGCCATTCTTAAAGATGCCTTTAACAACATGTCCGACAAAGTGCAGGACTCGTTCAATGCACTACGTCTACAGGTCCGTCAAGACAACTTAACCCGTTTGTACACCCGAGAAGGCTTATTAGAACAAGCCAACACCATCCGCTATCACACGCCCAACACCTTAGTGATCCTCGGCATCAACGGGTTTCGCAACATCAACGACAGCCTTGGCCAAGACGGCGGCGACCAACTGCTGTGCACCATTGCTCAGCGCTTAACCGATCTCGCGGATGGCACTGGAATGTTGGTGTCACGGATTCGCGGTGATGAGTTTGCAGTACTGGCTCCCAACACCACCAACCGCACTCAGTCAGAAGCCTTGGTGAATCAATTACTCAGCCTGTTTAAGCGTCCGGTCAAAATCGGTAACGATGAGGTCTTGGTCGATGCATGTGCTGGGGTAGTCTTTGGCCACACCTTTGGCGATGCCATTTACGAAGGATTGCAACACGCAGGATTGGCACTGAGTGAGGCAAAACGCAGTGAAACCGATGCCTATGTTTTCTTTGAGGCCAGTATGCAAGCGCGTGTCCAAGAGCAGTCGCGCTTGCTTCTCGAGCTTCATCATGCCGTGCAGCACCATGAATTTGTGGTTTACTATCAACCTCTTGTGCGTCTTGTTGATGGCCGTTTCTGTGGCGCCGAAGCACTGGTCCGTTGGGAAAGTCCCAGTCGGGGTATGGTGTCGCCCGCCGAATTTATTCCGGTGGCCGAACAAAGCGGTTTAATCAATCAAATTGGTATGCAAGTGCTCGAACAGGCTGCGTACGATACCGTCGCTCAAATTGAAAAAGGCGTGTGGGCTGCGGATTTTCAGCTGCACGTAAACTTATCCGCCCGCCAGCTTTTATCCGCTGATTTTATCGATAAGTTGCAAGATGTCCTGTCACGTACCCGCTTGCCCGCCGATAACCTCACCTTAGAGATCACCGAATCTCAATTGATGAGCCACGAGCAACTGGCAACATCAGGGCTAACTAAAATCCGTGCACTGGGCATCAAAATAGCCATTGACGACTTTGGGACCGGCTATTCTTCACTGGCATACCTTCACCAGATGGCCTTTGATAGTTTAAAAATCGATCGCAGCTTTGTGCATTCGATGACTGAAAATGTGACCAACCAGCGCATCATTGAAGCCGTAGTAGCCATGACCCGTGGCATGGACGTCCATCTGGTTGCCGAAGGGATTGAAACCCAAGAAGAAGCAATTCGACTGCGTGAAATTGGCTGCCACTACGCCCAAGGGTTCTTGTTTGCCAAGCCGCTTCCTTTGGCCGAACTGCCAACAGAACGGGTAACGGATAAGCTCCCCACGCGATAGTTGTCACGTCATCGGCATACTGGCTACTGACGATGTGATGGTCAATCGCTATACTGAGCGCCAACTCACCTGCTGGGAACCGATGATGATAAGAAAAGACCTACCCTTGACGGACTTACACCGCCATCTGGACGGCAACATCCGTATCGAGACCATTTTAGAGTTGGGGCAAAAATTCGCGATGCCTCTGCCCGCCACTGATATCGAGTCATTGCGCCCACATGTGCAAGTGGTTGAAAACGAGCCGGATCTGGTCGCGTTTTTGTCCAAGCTGGACTGGGGTGTCGCCGTGCTGGGTGACTTGGATGCAGTGCGCCGTGTGGCGTATGAGAACGTCGAAGACGCATTAAACGCACGCATTGATTATGCGGAACTACGCTTTTCGCCCTACTACATGGCGATGAAACATCAACTGCCTCTCGAAGGCGTGGTGGAAGCTGTGGTCGATGGCGTGCAAGCCGGTAGCCGTGACTTTGGCGTAAAAACCAACCTGATTGGCATCATGAGCCGCACCTTTGGCCCTCAAGCTTGTATGGCTGAGCTAGATGCATTGCTGACCCAGAAACATCAATTGGTCGCCATCGATCTGGCCGGTGATGAGCTGGGCCAACCTGGCGATCAATTTACCCAACACTTCACCAAAGTCCGTGCCAGCGATCTGCAAGTGACCGTGCACGCGGGTGAAGCCGCGGGTGCGGCCAGCATGTGGCAAGCCATCAATGAACTCGGCGCGACCCGAATCGGGCACGGGGTTAAAGCGATTGAGGATCCAAAACTGATGGACTACTTAGCCGAAAACCGTATCGGGATTGAAAGCTGCCTAACGTCGAACATTCAAACCAGTACGGTGGCGGATTTGTCTCAGCATCCGGTACGTCAGTTCCTCGATCACGGTATTCTTGCTTCGTTAAATACCGACGATCCCGCCGTCGAAGGCATTGAACTCCCGTATGAATACGAAGTGGCTGCCCCTGCTGCGGGCTTAACTACTGCGCAAATCCACACACTGCAAGAAAATGGCCTGACCATTGCTTTCTTGTCTGACAGTGAGAAAGCGGCACTGACCGCCAAAGCCGCGGCCCGCTAATTTGCGAACCAAGCGCCAAGAAAAAAACCGCCGTTTGGCGGTTTTTTTGTTTAAATCACTCGCGAGAACTGTTGTTGGCGAGCCCTATCCCGTAAATAAACATCAAAACTCATACAGATGTTACGAATCAACATGCGCCCCGTTTTGGTCACAGCAATGCTGGTGTCGGTCAAGGCGACCAAGCCATCATCGACAAAACACTGCAAGAGTTTCAGATCCTCGGCAAAATAGCCATCAAAGTCGATGTCATACTCGGCCGCAATCTGGGCTTTATCCAAGTAAAAATTACACATCAGTGCTTTGATCACATCACGGCGGATCCGGTCATCGCGCTCTAGCATCACGCCTTTGCACAATGCATGGCGCTCAGCATCCACTTGCTGATAATACTGCTTCATGTCCTTTTGGTTTTGCGCGTAACAATCGCCAATCATCGAAATCGCCGACACGCCCAACCCCAGTAAGTCACAATCACCTTGCGTGGTGTAGCCTTGGAAATTGCGGTGCAAACGCCCTTCACGCTGCGCGACAGCCAGTTCATCATCGGGCAGAGCAAAATGGTCCATGCCGATAAATTGGTAGCCAGCATTGGTTAATGTGGTGATGGTCTCTTGCAGCATAGTCAGCTTGGCATCTGGCGATGGGAGATCGTCGTCTTTAATCTTGCGCTGCGCAGCAAACAGCGATGGCAAATGCGCATAATTAAACACCGACAAACGACCCGGACGCATCGCTAGCACTTGCTCTAAGGTCTTGGCAAAACCCACTGGCGTTTGTGTGGGTAAACCATAAATTAAATCAAGATTGGTGGAGCGAAATCCCAGCTCACGCGCACGCTCAACCAAGGCGTGGATAAAGTCTTCGTCTTGCTCTCGATTGACCAACTGCTGCACTTTTTTATCAAAGTCCTGCACGCCAATGCTAATGCGGTTAAACCCCTCACCGCGCAAGTGATCAAGCATATCCAATGGGATTTCACGCGGGTCGACTTCAATGCTGATTTCTGCCTCAGCCTCAAAGTGAAACTCTTGGCGTAGCAAACTCATCAAGCGGGATATTTGCGGTTTAGTTAAAAATGTCGGCGTTCCCCCACCCCAATGCAGCTGAGTCACTCGACGCGTGCCCAGCAAAAACGCACGCTGGCGAATTTCATGCTCAAGCGCATCCAGGTATTCATCTGCTTTATGCTGATGGCGCGTCACCACTTTATTGCATCCGCAGTAATAACAAAGCTTATGGCAAAACGGGATATGTACGTAGAGCGATAAGGGCCGGTCAGGATACTGGCTACAGGCCATATCAAATTCAGCGGCCGTAAAGGCTTCGTGAAATTCTAACGCGGTAGGATACGAGGTATAGCGGGGCCCTGAATAGTTGTACTTATTGATAAGGGCTTGATCCCAAATAACTTGTGGTGAGGACATAGCTTACAATTCCGCAAAGAGCGCTCAGGACAACAGCGCCTAGTGTGCCACAGCTTTTGGTGATGTGTTGAGCACTAACCGGCGCTAGCGATGCGAAAATGTCGGTGAGATCGAGTTTCGCCCAATAATTATAGGGGTATTGCGCGGTCAGAAGATAGACCGCGCGACTGGCTTTAATGGGTCAGGATATGATCAGGGATATGGCGACCGCCCGTAAACGCGAGAATCTCGGCCAACTCGGCCTTAATCGCTTGCTCAAGGCGCGCTTCGTGTTTCGCCCGTTCTAGGTCAAACTTCATACGCTCTTTCTTTTTCAGCGCACTGCGCGCCTCGCCGCGTGGGGTATCTTTCACCGCTTCATACAGCTCAAACAATGCGGGGTAACGGCGATCAAACTCGACCCGTTTATCGCCTTGCAAATGATCCATGATCATATAGAGCCGAATCGCCGCTTCCGATAAATCACACTGATCGTTAAGTGCGGCAAACGCAATCACGTCGACACTCTCGACAATTTTATCGTTGCGCTTGGCAATCGCAGACTCTTTTTGCTGCGCTTGTAAGGTGTTTTGGCGTTTTAATTTAGCCAGCAACACCCCCGCATAAATGGATAGGCCGAGAATAATTAATCCGCCTAGTCCGGCTAATACCCAGATCCAATCCTGCACCTGTTACTCCTCGTTAGTCGTCCTGTTGTTCAAATTTTGCCAGCAGGTCGTCTTCATCAGTGTCGTCGTCATTGAGTAAGCCAAGCTTATCCATCAGCACTTCAATGCGATCGAGCTTTTCATCCACATACGCTTGCAGACCAGAGCCTAACTTCTCACCATTTTCGATACGATCCAACAACACATTCAGTTGTGGGTCTTGCTCGAGTTTGGCAAGCTCCTGCTCAGGCGTGAGTTTAGGCTGCTTTGGTTTCACCGCATCCGTCCCGAGTGGGATAGGCTTTTTACTGCCAATGCGCGGGTCTTTACTACCACCGCTGCGGCGCGTTTGCGTTTTACTTTCTTCCGAATGACGCGAGCCGGCTTTCTTACCTTTGCGCTTTTTCTGCTTTTTCAGCATGCGCGCAATGCGATCTTGTTCATTCTGGTTTTTATCTACGTATTGCGCCGGGCCTTCCGATCCTACGCGGCGCGTTTTCTTTTTACGCGTCATGACAGTGGTTTCCTCATTAAAATTACGTCGTTGCCAACAAATTCAAGCGCAAGGCCCGATTTCGCGGCTAAAAACTCAAAAGTATGACGGCTAAAAAAGCTCACGTGTGTGGGGTCATTTTTGTAATGCCAACGTGAGAATGCCGCTTGGTCTGTGACCAACTTGGTCATCACCCCGAGCCATCCACCGGGCTTCAGCATGGCTTGCCATTGTTGCCAAGCCACGTCGGGTTGATAAAAGTGTTCGATAGCTTCTGTACAGGTAATAAAGTCGTACTGCCTCTCTAAGACCTGTGCATCTGGCGCATAGAAGGGATCATAGCAGGCCATAGTGTGCCCTGCGTCAGTCAGCATCCTCGCCAACACCGGCCCCGGTCCACAACCAAAATCGAGCCCGTAAGCATGTTGGGGTAACCGTGTCATTAACGGTGTGAACAGGCGGGACAGAAAACGTTTATAGCCTTCATCCTCAGCATGATTTTGGTGCAAGTCGTAAATCGCCTTCTCGTCATCCGCCGATAGCAACGCATCACGGTCAACGAAGACTAACTCACACACTGCACACTGAAAGTACGCTCGCTGTTTATCACTATGGTAAGGGTGTACGCCTTGGTGCGCACATAATGGGCAATGCTGCATATCATTCTTCAATGCCAGAAGCTGGCGCGAATGTAGCAGAAAGTGGGTCAATAAAAAAGCGACAGGCATAAAGCCTGTCGCGGTATCGCCTGAGCGATATAAGCGGGTGTCGTCCGTCCTGGTACGTCTTTCGTCCCTGCTTGATGGCGCTGTGCGCCCTTTGTATCAACGTCCTGTTGCTGTGGTGGCTACCTGCCTAACCGTCGCATCCTGCGTCCTTGTCATCATGACAACCACGGCACTGTCCTCGTGCATCACACTCCTTGTGCTAACGCGCTCCATGCGCACCACCTTGGTGGCGTCACCTTCCTGGCGTTTCCCCCGCGCTCCGTGCAGGTGATGCATCAACGTCCTGTCGATGGGGATAGAATACTACAACCACGCCCATTGCCTAGAACTGCAGCCAAAAACAAATCAGTACAAGAATAAGATTTAGCTTTAAGGTTTTGATTATATTGTTTATTTTTTATTATCTCGCATAAATTCTATCTATTTTCCACGGCAATCTATGGGCGATCTCTTACAGAAAAAACCGCTCTTTTCGCGGTAAGGCCGTCTGCGTCAATGGGTCAGCTGGACAGAGTCGGTTGGTATGAGTAAAAAACCGAAGATAAACGCTAAGCGGGTAAGACGTCAGACAACAAAAAAAGCGAAAGCGGCCTGCGCCCCTTTCGCTTTCAATATATATTCGTGTCGCCGCGAGGCAATGCTGTCTTAGTGCAGGCCACCAAGATATTTCGACAACGCATCAATCTCGTTGTCGGTCAGCTTCGCCGCCACAGAGCGCATCATTTGATTCATATCGTTATGACGATCACCATCGCGGAACATTTTCAGCTGACTCGCTAGGTATTTCGCGGGCTGGCCAGAAATTTTGGGGAAACCAGAAGAAGGCGTACCATTACCGCGCGGACCATGACACGCAGTACAGGCTGCAATGCCACGCTCAGGATCACCTGCCATATAAAGCTGACGGCCAATCGCCACCGAGCCTTCAGGCGTAGTGCCAGGCTTTGGCGTCAAGGTTGCATAGTAAGCCGCGAGATCAGCCATGTCTTGCTCTGAAAGCGGTGCAACCATGCCTGCCATCACAGCATTGTAACGACCTTGCTCTCCGCCGCTTTGCGCGCCGAGCTTAAATTCCTTTAATTGCTTTTCAATATAGTTGGCGTGCTGACCCGCCAAGTTGGGGTAGTCAGGCAAAATGCTATTACCATCGGCACCGTGACAGGCGGCACAGGTATTGGCTTTTGCTTTGCCCGCTTCAGCATCTCCTTGGGCCCAGGCTGAGGCGCTGGCGAGGAGGGTCAATATTAGCGCTAATTTCTTCATGACATTCCATTTATAATTATCAAGCTTCCAGTACCACTACTTCGTTACCGTCATGGTACAATAACCGATCAAAAACCGAGCACGGTTATTTTACACAAATTCACACAAAAGTAATCAGTCTACTACACCAAGACGAGACGGAGTTAACAGTGGAGCAATCGCTTAATTACCGTAACACCCAATTTGTTACCAGCGCACCCGATATTCGCCATCTGCCTGATAATACTGGGATAGAAATCGCGTTTGCTGGTCGTTCCAACGCCGGCAAGTCTAGCTCCCTTAACCGTCTTTGTGACCAAAAGAGCCTTGCAAAGACCAGTAAGACGCCGGGGCGGACACAATTAATTAACCTTTTTAGGGTGGACGATGGTTGCCATATTGTCGACCTGCCCGGCTATGGTTTTGCCCAAGTGCCACTGGAGATGAAAGAAAAATGGCAACGCTCACTGGGTGAATACCTACAAAAACGCGAGCAGTTGGGCGGACTGGTGGTGTTGATGGATATTCGTCATCCCATGAAGGATCTTGATCAACAGTTGATTCATTGGGCAGTGCAATCCAACCTGCCTGTCATGGTGTTACTGACCAAAGCCGATAAACTAAAATCCGGCGCCCGTAAGCAACAACTGATGAAAATCCGTGAAGCCGCACTGGCGTTTTGTGGCGATGTAGAGATTGAATTGTTCTCATCCCTAAAAGGCATTGGCGTCGATAAGCTTCGCCGTAAGCTCGACACTTGGTACCACCAAGCGCCTGAGGAGAGCGTTCTCGACGAGACTTCCCCTGATGCAGAGCCGGAGTGATCGCCTGTTATACGCCGAGTAAGCTGCATTTATAAGCTCGTCTAGCCTGAAGATGGCAGAGAAAATAAAGTCCCCACCTGAACAGGTGGGGCAACGGGAGAGAAATAGGATTTATCTTATTATCGCGACAATTTTTATAGACAATCGCCCATAACGCAAGTATCGCTTTGTCGAACCATTAGTCTCGCCGCACATTCACTTTGATTCCTGCCTCAAGGTCACAAAACCATCACTTCGGGCAAAATTGCCCAAAAAAAAGCCGACCCTAAGACAGGATCGGCGAATCTTTGTGCGTAAGCGATCTGATAAGACCCCGTAGACACATAAAGAACAAGAAGCTGCGCGCATTATAACCAAGCTCATCGTTAAAATTAAAGTAATTACTCTAATTTTTTTGAAAAGAATGGGAATAGGCGAGCCAGCGAAACATAAAAAGGCAGTGGCAGGGTGTCTTCATCGGTTGGGAAATTGCCAATAAAAAAAGCCCCAGTCAGTATCCTGACTGGGGCTGCTGAATCAGCCAAATCCAATAACGTGAAACAAAAGGTCTGAAAGATAGAACATCTTACCTCTGTACCCTACGCCAATAACTGTATATCAAATGCACAGCGTTGAAAAGTATCCTACGTAATTTTTTTTCATAAATTTGTATCGAAATGTACAAAAAGACGCCAAAACAGCAAGATAAACGGACGAAAAAAAAGCCGACAGGGTGTCGGCTTTAGCTTTTTTGTTATTAAACCACAGGAAAAGCCGTGATTTAGTGGGCTTCACCCCAGTTATTACCGTGTCCAGACTCGGCAATCAGAGGCACGTCCAAGTCCGCCGCCGACTCCATCAGTTTCCGTACTTCACTTTCAACTTTGGATAAAGATGACGTTTTAACTTCCAGTACCAGTTCATCGTGAACTTGCATCACCAGACGGGCGTCATCCGCGGCATTGGCTTGAATCCATTGATCAACCAGTATCATCGCACGCTTAATAATATCGGCCGCGGTTCCTTGCATCGGCGCATTGATTGCCGCGCGCTCGGCCCCTTTACGACGCATCCCATTACGCGATTTAATTTCCGGCAAATAGAGACGACGGCCAAAAATGGTTTCTACATAGCCTTTTTCCGCCGCTTGCTCACGGGTGCGGTCCATGTAGGCCTTTACGCCTGGGTAGCGCTCAAAGTAGGTATCCATGTAGCTTTGTGCTTCTTGACGGCCAATCCCTAACTGACGGGACAGACCAAAAGCACTCATACCATAAATCAGACCAAAGTTAATCGCTTTGGCGCGGCGACGCTGTTCACTGGTGACCTCGTCAAGACTCACCCCCATCACTTCCGCTGCGGTGGCGGCGTGAATATCTTTGCCATCACGGAACGCTTCTAGCAAGGCTTTATCGCCGGATAGGTGCGCCATAATTCGCAATTCGATTTGCGAGTAATCGACCGCCAAAATGGTGTGATCCGGTTCCGCGGTGAAGGCTTCTCGAATACGGCGACCCTGTTCGTTACGAATGGGGATATTTTGTAAGTTCGGATCGGTGGACGATAAGCGCCCCGTCGCGGTGACGGCTTGATGATACGAGGTATGCACGCGGCCGGTTTGCGCATTGATCATGCGCGGCAATTTGTCCGTGTACGTCGATTTGAGCTTTGCCAGCCCACGATATTCCAAAATCCGTGCTGGCAGCGGGTAATCGAGTGAGAGCTCTTGCAGCACTTCTTCATTGGTTGAAGGGCTACCTGATGGGGTTTTCTTCACCACCGGCAGGCCCATTTTCTCAAACAAAATCGCTTGTAGCTGCTTGGGCGAGCTTAAGTTGAACTCTTCGCCGGCAATCTCAAACGCTTCACGCTCAAGCTCAATCAAACGAGTATGTAACGCCTCTGATTGGGTCGCCAACTTGTCTTTGTCAATTAGCACACCATGACGTTCCATACGAGACAACACGCTGACTAGCGGCATCTCGTAGAACTCAAAGATGGTTTTCAGTTTCTCGTCACTGGTGACTTTTCCAATCAGGTATTGGTGCAAACGCAACGTAATATCAGCATCTTCTGCCGCATAAGGTGCTGCTTGCTCAAGAGGGATTTGGTTAAAGGTCAGTTGTTTCTTGCCTTTCCCAGCAATGTCTTCAAAACTGATGCAGGTGTGCTGCAAGTAGCGCTCAGCGAGGCTGTCCATGTCATGGCGTCCCGCCACACTGTTATAGACGTACGATTCTAGCATGGTGTCATAAGCGATCCCTTTTAAGGTGATCCCATGACGCGCAAACACACTGGCATCATATTTCAAATTCTGGCCGACTTTCGCCGCTGAGGGATCTTCCAACCAAGGACGCAACACCTCCAGCACCTCATCCAGCGATAATTGCGCCGGCGCTTCCAGATAATCATGCGCTACCGGTACATACGCCGCTTCACCCGGCGCGACGGCAAATGAAATGCCAACCAGATTGGCTTCCATATAGTTGAGGCTATCGGTTTCCGTATCGACCGCCACCACCTCAGCGTCACGAATTTTTTTCAGCCAAGTGTCCAGTGCGTCCCGCGTTAATAGCGTCTGGTAGCCACTGCGGTCAATCGTGGTCTCTTGTGGGATAGGCTCATCAGACACCGCCTCTTCCGGCGCATCGCCTTCATCCAGCTCTTTGAGCCAGCGGCGGAATTGTAAGTCACGATACATGGTCACCAAGGTGTCATTATCAGGCTCTTGCTTGACTAGCTGTTCAGGGGTGAAATCCAGTTCAACATCCAATTTAATCGTGGCGAGCTGATAAGACAGGTAAGCGGCGTCTTGATGCTCAGTCAGTTTTTTCGCCATGCTTTTCGCGCCGCGGAAGCTGAGCGCTGCAATCTTATCGAGGTTCGCGTAGATATCATCCAAGCCGCCTAGATTGGCAATCAACGCGGTCGCGGTTTTATCACCCACACCCGGTACGCCAGGAATGTTATCGACTTTGTCGCCCATCAAGGCAAGGTAATCAATAATATGCTCAGGACCAAAGCCATACTTTTCACGCACCGCCTCAGGATCCATCACCACATTAGTCATGGTGTTGATTAAGGTGACATGCTCATCCACCAGCTGCGCCATGTCTTTATCACCGGTGCTGATCAGGACCGGCATTCCCGCTTTTGAAGCTTGAGTGGCGAGTGTACCAATCACATCATCGGCCTCCACCCCTTCTACCGCGAGTAAAGGCAGCCCCATCGCTTTAATAATCTTATGCAGAGGTTCAATTTGCCCGCGTAGGTCATCTGGCATGGGTGGACGGTTGGCTTTGTACTGCTCGTACATATCGTCACGAAATGTCTTCCCTTTGGCATCAAAAATCACCGCCACATGTGAATGGGGAAATTGTCGCAACAAACTACGCAGCATGTTCACCACCCCAAAGACGGCTCCAGTGGGTTCACCTTGGCTATTGGTGAGGTTAGGAGACGCATGGTATGCCCGGTAAAGGTACGAAGAGCCATCCACAAGGATTAACGGATTGTCGGGAAGAGTTGCCATATCAGAATCTTGGTTGCCAGTTAAACACGTTAGCTGCTAAGCATGCCACGAGTCGTCATTCCTGTTAACCACGGTTTTTCACATCCATAGCCTGAGCTGTGGATAAGTTTGTTGGTAAATATTTTATAG
>NZ_MUFK01000022.1:0-51049 GCF_001996085.1 Salinivibrio sp. PR5 | reverse complement strand
AGTGCAGTGTGTGTACAAAATGACTATGCATCGATGAAAAAGCCGCTCGAAAGAGCGGCTTGAGTATTGGAATCGCGGTGGGTTAGGCGTTGTTGGATGGCGTGGTAAACTGCTCTCTCACATGTCGAGCAAATCCACTACCGGCCTCTTGGTAGATATTGAACGCTTCGTCAACACCGAGCGCTTTGAGCTGCTCAATTTCATCCTCATACTTTGCAATTGCCGCGACCTTGCCCTTAAAGTTGGTTTGCCGGATTTGCTCTAGCGCAAGCATATTGGCCTGACTGTGTGGCATTGCCAGTAAGATTAATTTGATCTGCCCATCAGAAATGGCGCGTGACCAAAAGTCAGGGTCGGTGGCATCGCCAAGAATCGCACGTCGTCCTTCCTCTTGATGGCGTGCCACTGAATCTTCTCGGTTGTCAATGCCAATAATGGGTTGGTGATGAGTGGCAGAGAGCTCGTCATACGCCCCTGAACCAATTCGACCCATTCCAAGTACCAGAATCGAGGCATCACCGAGATTGATCAGCTGATCACTGGGATGTAGCTGCTCGGGGTTTCTATCTTTCAACCACTGCGACGCCCAAGTATAGAGCTGATTACTGAATGTATTGAGCGGTGCGGAAAACGCAAAACTCAATGACACTGCAATAGCGATGGACACTAATATAGGGCCAGGCATAAGGCCAGCTTTATACGCAAATCCCCCCACGATTAAGCCAAACTCACTGAAGTTAAATAGGGTTAGTGTGGTGAATAAAGCAGTCCGCACGCGATAGCGGAAGCCACTGACAATCCAGTAATAGAGAACCCCTTTGATAGGCAAAAGCAACATGAGGAGCAATGCAAAGCCAAAGCTTTGCCAAGTAGGCTGCTCGGATAAGCCAATGTTGAGGAAAAAGCACACGAGGAAAAGCTCTTTCATATTAAAGAGCGATTTGGCCATTTCCGAGGCGCGAGGATGGCTTGCCAGCAGCATCCCTAAAATTAACGCCCCTAAGTCTGGTTTAACGCCAACAAGCTCAAACAAGCCCGCTCCCGCTACTAACGCCAAGAAAATGCCATAAAGCACCAGCATTTCGCCGTGCCCCGCGTTATCTAGTATCTTATTGAGTACTGGCTTAAGCAGAGGTAACGCAAAGAGCAGTAGTGCACTGAGCTCAGGCGTTTTTCCGGACGTAGCGGTGATAAAGACCACCGCAAAGATATCTTGCATGATCAGAATGCCAATCGCCAAAGTACCATAGGTGGCGTTAAGCTCCCCTTTCTCTTGGAGTGCCTTAATGGCAAAGACGGTACTGGAGAAGGATAGGGCAAAACCCAACAGGGCCAACTCTGACAAGCTCAAACCGGCAAGCATAGGCACGCTTAGGGCTTTCAAGCCGAGCAAGGACAGCGTGAACAACCCCGTAGTCAGCAGGTTATGGGCGGTCGCGCCAAACCAAATTTCCTTGGCAAGTAGGGTTTTGACATCCAACTTCAATCCAATCGAGAAAAGCAGCAAGGTGACACCCAAATCGGCCAGATCAGAGATCACCGGGGTGGATTCGTAGCCAAACGCATGTAGCGCAAAGCCAGCAATCAAAAAGCCAACGAGAGGTGGCAAGTGACAACGCATCAGAATATAGCCGCTGATGAAGGCTGCTGAGATGTAAACCAGTTCCATATCGTATGCTTATTATGTGAGTTAGCGAGCAAACAGAATCCGTGTTTTTGTGCAAAAGCCAATAAACACAGCATCGACACTTATCTTAAAGTTTTGAATCAACTAAAGATATGAATTTGAGACATTGATGGGTCTCCTTAGTAATAGCTTGTTTGAGCTTAGTTCCTCTGAGGTTAAGCGATAAGGAACAAGGCGCTTTGATGCCTACGCGACTTTGAGAAAAGAGATAGGCCCGAGACGCGTTGCCAACTTATAGCGCACCATAGCTTGGGTATATAATGTACACGCTAGATAGGGAAAGTGTGAGATTTTTGCGGAAAAAACGGGTTTGCGTAGCAAGACGTCAAACCCGTTAAACGATCACTCTTCGAGCAGTTTTTGTAACAGTTCGCCGTTGAGCATGGCGCGTTTAACTAACGAGAAAGCGGCCATGGTAGGTTTTTCTGCTAGCTTCGCGCTTACAATCTCTAGCTTTTGATGAAAGCTAGGCAGTGACTGGTTTTCAACACAGCGCTGAATGGCGGGGAAGACGACACTTTTTGCTGCCGTGATCTTACCAGCAATGACCACAAGTTGAGGATTGAATAGGTTAACGGTCATAGCAATGGCTTTGCCAAGATGATTGCCAACCTTTACCAATACCTGTCTTGCCAGTTCATCGCCTTGCTCGGCGGCCTCACAAATGGCTTCGATCGTTAAACTGTCATCGTGTTTGAGCGTGCTCGGGTGTCCTTGAGCTAGTAGCTGTTGTGCATGTTCGATAATGGCTTCGTTAGAGGCAACGGTCTCTAAACAGCCAAAATTGCCGCATTGGCACTTCTTACCCAAAGGGTCAATTTGAACATGGCCCAATTCACCTACATTGCGGTTATGGCCCAAGAAAATTTGCCCGTTTACGATAATCCCAGCGCCAGTGCCATGGTGAACACTGACTAGCATCGAATCGTAATAGGCTTGACTGGCACCAAAGTAGTGCTCCGCCAATGCTTGCCCGCGAATATCGTTACCAATAAACGCTTGCACACCAAACTCCTCACGGAGTGTGTCGGCAAGGGCTAGCTGTTGAATCGTGATGTTAGGCATGTATTCGACGACCCCAGATTCAGGATCAATCAGGCCGGGCATCACGACCGATATGGCAATCAGCTCTTTGATGGATTGTTGGTGGGTGTCAATAAACTGACTCAGAATCTGAATCAGGCCGTTCACTAACTCGGTTTGATCGTGATAGTGAAAAGCTTCCCCGTGTTCAGCAAGCGATGTCCCACTCAAATCATAGAGTGAAAGCTCGATAAAATGACGCCCCAGTCTTACCGCAAGGGTATGGAATGGGGCGCATTCTGTGGTCAAAGAAATAGCTCGGCGACCGCCGGTTGACGCTTGCTGAGCCACTTCCTTGATCAAGCCACGTTCGAGCAATTGGCGGGTTATTTTTGTCACACTTGCGGGTGCTAGACGGCTCACGTCTGCAATTTGTATGCGAGAGATGGGTCCTTGTTGATCGATCAACCGATAAACGGCAGCCCCGTTGAGCTGCTTTACCAAGTCGACATTCCCGATTTGTCCGCCAGTCATAAATGTCCTAGCTATTTGTATATTGTCCGTTAACCACCGTCGCTCGGATGTTGAGTGTGCGATCAAAAATAGCAAGATTCGCAATTTTCCCCGGGCGAATACTGCCATAAAGCTGATCGACACCAATAGCGCGCGCAGGATACAGCGTTGCCATGCGCAGAGCCTCATCCAAGGCGATACCTATATGCTCAACACTATTACGAACTGCTTCGTTCATCGTCAGTGCAGAGCCGCCAAGTGTACCGTTCTCATCAACACACTTGCCGTCACGGTAATATACTTTCTTGCCTACAAAAATAAAGTGATCCATGTCGGCTCCTGCTGGTGCCACAGCATCAGTAACTAGCACTAATTTCTCACCTTTTACTTTATGTGCAAGACGAATGTTGGCGTAAGACACATGGAAACCGTCAGCAATGACGCCGGTGTAAACCTCGGGCGTATCATAAATCGCGCCAACCATGCCGGGCTCGCGACCGGTAGTCGCCGTCATAGCATTGAACAGGTGGGTCGCAAACCCAATCCCATTAGCAAAGCCTTCCCGTGCTTGCTCATAGGTTGCGTTAGTGTGACCAGCGGAGACGATGATGCCTGCTTTGGTAAGGGCCTGAATGTGCGCTTTGGGCGCGAGTTCGGGCGCCAGCGTCAATTTGGTAATCACGTCTGCGTTGTCGCACAAGTACGCAATCATCTTGTCGTTACTAGGGCGAATATAGTCGAGACTGTGGATGCCTTTTTTTGCGCTGTTTAAGTAAGGCCCTTCTAAGTGTAAGCCTAAAGCTTGATGCGGATGGTGGGCTTTGTACTCGCGCATCGCCTTGATCGCCGCACGCATGTCATCATCTGAACTCGTGATCAGAGTTGGTAAGAAGTTGGTACACCCAGACTTCAAGTTTGCTTGGTGCATGGTTTCGATAGTGTCTGTGGTGATCGCATCGTTAAACATGACACCACCACAACCATTAAGCTGCAGATCAATGAAGCCCGGGCTGACATAAGCTCCGTCGAGTGAGCGTTTTTCTATCTCTGTCGGCAGCGCATGTTGCGGGCAAACGTCCTCAATCACGCCGTCACGTATGACAATAGCGTGGTCATCAAGCACTTCATGACCAGTAAAAATCCGGCAGTGGGTTAACGCATACATGCTGTTATTCCTTATAAATTATGAATGTTCTGGGCTTCAAGCTCCTGAAAATACTTCACTGTTTTTACTTTTAGTTCGGCAGTTGAAGGCGCATCGCACACAATCATGGCTTTAGGGTGCAGCTGCAGTGCGGAAACAGTCCACAAGTGATTGACCGACCCCTCCACGGCTGCTTGAAGTGCCTGTGCCTTATTGTGGCCAGTGACCAAAATCATGATCTCTTCAGCATCGAGTAGCGTCCCGACGCCAATGGTAAGCGCGTGCTTAGGTACTTGATTGATATCGTTATCAAAGAAGCGAGAGTTTGCCATACGGGTATCTTCGGTCAAGGTTTTGATCCGTGTCCGAGAAGCTAGTGACGACGCAGGCTCGTTAAACGCAATGTGACCGTCGTTACCTACACCGCCCATAAAGAGATGGATCTTGCCGTAGGATTTGATCTTGTCTTCATAACGTTTGCATTCCGCATCAACATCGCTCGCATTTCCGTTCAGTAAGTTGATGTTTTCTTTTTTAATATCAATGTGCTTAAAGAAGTTTTCATACATGAAGGTACGATATGACTGGTCATGATCGGCTGGGATATTGCAGTACTCGTCCATGTTGAAGGTCACCACATGCTCAAAGCTCACTTCGCCCTGATTGAACAGGGTGATCAGTTGCTTGTAAGTATTCAGTGGCGTACCGCCTGTTGGCAGTCCGAGCACAAATGGGCGTTCGGCGCTTGGAGCGAATTTATTAATAGTATCAACAATATATCTAGCCGACCATAGGCCGACTTGATGGCTGGTTTGTAATGGAATGAGTCGCACAGGAGACCTCGATAAATCAGTGGGCTTACGGGTACAGCATAACGAATATGTTCATTTATTTTCATCATAAAATAAGTTTTATGATCTGGCTAACATATTTCTCTGTTTTTGGTGTGGATCGGTGATAAAACTCACAAAAAAGGTGGTTTTAATTTGCGAGGCGAATTTATTGACATAAACTGCAATTGACTAACATTGTTTGACAAAAAAAGTGCTTTGGTCATTATCTCACGCGATACGCCAGACGCAGAAAACAACAAATACTGCGGCATGGCTCTGAGAACACATAGGGGGAACGAAGGTGAATATTCTTGGATACGCGCAACGTATAGGTCGTGCGCTGATGGTACCGGTAGCGGTACTGCCAGCCGCAGCGATCTTGATGGGGGTCGGCTACTGGCTTGATCCAACAGGTTGGGGTGGTAACAGCGCATTGGCTGCTTTCTTGATTAAGTCAGGGGCGGCGATCATTGATATGGAAAATATGTCTTTACTGTTCGCCATTGGCGTGGCTTACGGCATGTCAAAAGATAAAGATGGTGCGGCTGCCTTGGCAGGTTTCGTCGGCTTTATGGTGATCACCACGCTTTGTGCGCCTGGTACTGTAAGCCAAATTGGTCTCGTGGATGTTGCACTAGACAACAATGAGCTGGCGTTTAGCAAAATCAACAACCAATTTATCGGTATTTTAATTGGTGTGGTATCGGCAGAGCTTTACAACCGTTACAGCGGTGTAGAGCTGCCAAAAGCACTGGCGTTCTTCAGTGGCAAACGTCTGGTTCCCATTCTTGTCTCAGTCGTCGCTATTGCGATTTCGTTCGTGCTGATGTTTGTATGGCCGGTCGTATTTGGTGGTTTGGTTCACTTCGGTGAAAGTATCACTAACTTAGGCGCCGCGGGTGCAGGTATCTACGGATTCTTCAACCGTCTGTTGATTCCTGTCGGTCTTCACCATGCGCTTAACGCGGTATTCTGGTTCGACACTGTGGGTATCAATGACTTGGGCCGTTTCTGGATGGGCGCACAAGGTCTTGCTTCTGGAGAAGCAATTAAGGGAACCACAGGCATGTACATGGCCGGCTTCTTCCCTGTGATGATGTTTGGTCTACCGGGGGCGGCACTGGCTATTTACCACACTGCACGTCCAGAGAACAAAGCACGTGTGGCATCGATCATGATTGCAGCCGGTTTTGCTTCGTTCTTTACCGGTGTCACTGAACCACTCGAGTTCGCCTTCCTGTTCGTAGCACCTGTGCTGTTTGTGTTGCATGCGTTCTTGACAGGCATCTCTTTGTTCATCGCGGCCACCTTTAACTGGACTGCCGGTTTTGGCTTCTCTGCAGGTCTTGTCGACTTGGTGTTGTCGTCAAAAAACCCCGTAGCCAACGAGTGGTACATGCTACCTGTGATGGGCTTGGTATTCTTCGTGCTTTATTACGCGACATTCCGTGCGGCTATCATGGCCATGAACTTGAAAACCCCGGGTCGTGAAGATGACAGCATTGAAGGCGCATCTGCCGGAAACGCGAATACGAATGAAACCAGCGACAACCGTGAGCTTGCACGTAAGTACCTCAAAGCGTTGGGCGGACACCAAAACCTGACATCTATCGACGCTTGTATCACACGCTTGCGCCTATCGGTAGCAAACCGTGAAATCGTCGATGAAGCGAAACTCAAAGCCATTGGCGCGATGGGTGTCGTGAAGTTAGGGGATAATAACTTGCAAGTCATTCTTGGCCCATTGGCCGAAATCATTGCCGGTGAGATGAAGCAAATCCCGGATAATGAAGATTTGTCTGCAGTGAAATTGCCATAAGCGACCACTATAAAGACAATCTAAACCCGATAACGCCCAGCTAACGCTGGGCGTTTTTTATGTACGGGAAGTGGGGTGAACAAAAAAAGCGCATTTAGGGGCATGCGAGGGCGAGTTTAACAACAACTGGTTGAGTAAAGTGCCGGAATAAGAGATCATAGTATCCATGTAGCTGTAAAATTCGCACTGTTTTGATACGAGGTAACCTTGATGAGTGATGCTGAAGCTCGTCCAACCAATTTTATTCGTCAAATCATTGATAAAGATTTGGCGGAGGGAAAACACACATCAGTCGTGACCCGTTTCCCGCCGGAGCCTAATGGCTATCTGCATATCGGTCACGCTAAGTCTATTTGCCTGAACTTCGGTATTGCGCAGGATTATCAAGGTGAGTGCAATTTGCGCTTTGATGATACCAACCCAGAAAAAGAAAACGTTGAGTACGTTGACTCGATCAAACGCGACGTCCAATGGCTTGGCTTTGAGTGGGCAGGTAAAGAGCGCTATTCATCAGACTATTTTGATAAGTTGTACGGCTTTGCGGTTGAACTGATTGAAAAAGGTTTGGCGTATGTCGACGAATTAAGCCCAGATCAAATCCGCGAGTACCGAGGTACGTTGACAGAGCCGGGCAAGCCGAGCCCTTATCGTGATCGTGCGGTGGAAGAAAACCTCACGTTATTTGAAAAAATGCGCGCGGGCGAATTTGCCGAGGGCACTGCGTGTCTTCGCGCTAAAATCGATATGGCGTCACCTTTCATGGTGATGCGCGACCCAGTTATCTATCGCGTACGTTTTGCACATCACCACCAGACGGGTGATAAGTGGTGTATTTATCCGATGTATGATTTTACCCACTGTATCTCGGATGCATTGGAAGGGATCACTCACTCGTTATGTACGCTGGAGTTCCAAGACAACCGCCGCTTATATGACTGGGTGTTGCAAAACATCACCATCGATTGCACCCCGCATCAGTACGAGTTTAGTCGCCTAAACTTGGAATACACCGTGATGTCCAAGCGTAAGCTCAACCAACTGGTGTCAGAGCAGCTCGTCAATGGCTGGGATGATCCACGTATGTTGACGATTTCTGGTCTACGTCGTCGTGGTTACACGCCTGCGTCTATTCGTGAGTTCTGCAAACGAATTGGTGTCACCAAGCAAGATAACATCATCGAAATGAGTGCACTGGAGTCGTGTATTCGTGATGATCTGAATGAACGCGCACCGCGAGCGATGGCCGTTTTGGATCCGATCAAGCTGGTGATTGAAAACAAAGCGGATGACGTTGAGTGGCTAAGTGCCCCGAATCATCCAAACAAACCAGAGATGGGACAGCGTCAGGTGCCTTTCTCTCGCGAGATCTGGATTGAGCGCGAAGACTTCCGTGAATCGGCTAACAAAAAATATAAGCGTTTGGTGTTGGATAAAGAAGTACGCCTGCGTAATGCTTATGTAGTCAAAGCCGAGCGTTGTGAGAAAGATGAGCACGGAAACATCACTACGGTGTACTGTAGTTACGATCCTGAGACGCTAGGAAAAGACCCTGCAGATGGCCGTAAAGTAAAAGGGGTAATCCATTGGGTATCCGCGGCAGAAGCTGTTCCGGCTGAGTTCCGCTTGTACGATCGCCTCTTTACTGTGCCAAATCCTGCAAGTGCAGAAAACTTCGTAGAGACGATTAACCCAGACTCTTTGCAAGTGATGCACGGGTACGTTGAGCCTAGCTTGAAAGACGCGCAGCCTGAAGCTGGCTATCAATTTGAGCGCACGGGCTACTTCTGTGCGGATAACAAAGACAGTCGTGCGGAGGCATTAGTCTTTAACCGTACCGTAGGCTTACGTGACACATGGGCGAAGATTGAAGGTAAGTAACCTTTGTCTTTACTCGATCAAAAAAGCCGGCATACACTGCCGGCTTTTTTATAGGTTTATGTCCCGTTCTGAAATACGTTGACATAAAGAGGACTTCTTTATGACAACATCAAGTCACTCAAGCCTTGATCATTCAGTCATCATTGTGAATCGATGGATCTGCTTTGCAGTCGCCTTCTTGGCAGTGACCATAGAGATACAAGCTATGGTTGGTAAGACGAACATTAAAACGACCGGCAATTTCCTTTTGACGCTCTTCAATCAAATCATCCGAAAACTCAATGACTTTACCGCAGTCAAGACAGACGAGGTGATCATGGTGGTGCTGAGTCGCTAACTCAAACACCGATTTTCCACCTTCAAAGTGGTGACGGGTGACAATGCCGGCATCATCAAACTGGTTGAGGACACGGTATACCGTCGCTAGGCCAATTTCTTCGCCTAGATCAATCAACTTCTTATACAGGTCTTCGGCACTGATATGCTGGCAATCGGGCTGTTGCAGCACTTCTAGGATCTTGAGCCGTGGCAGCGTGACTTTTAGCCCAGCTTGCTTCAACGCCTGGTTATTGTCTGACATGTGTATCTACCTGTTTTCTGCCTGCGAGAGACAGTTTGATTAGCAAGGAAAATATTTATTAAGACTATCAAAATTGCTCGGCGCTCGCTACAGCAAGGAACGTTTAGACGAACGAATTTTGATCATTCTTGGTTGCAACAATGTTTTCTAGATGTAAATATTGTCTGGTAAGACCAGATAAGGACGTCAATCAGTTATGTATCGGTTCTATAAAACAAGAATTGTGAAGTGGGCATTAAATAGTTGGCCTCCCTTCTGGGGAGCGGGGATCCATATTGAGTCTATCAGTGACGACTTTAAGTGCGTCAATATGCGGTTAAAACTGCGCTGGTGGAACAAAAACGCGAATCGAACACAATATGGTGGCAGTATTTTTTCACTGACCGATCCTGTTTATGCCTTGATGTTAATGGGCATACTCGGACCACAGTATCATGTGTGGGATAAACAAGCGGATATTAATTTCATCAAACCGGGCACCACCGACTTATTTGCCGATTTTGTGATTAGCGATGCGGTGTTGCAAGACATTCAGCAACAGGCTGGAAGAGGGGAGAAAGTGTTACCCGAGTTTGTTGTGCATGTCAAAGACGCGAAGGGGGAGGTGGTGGCTGAAGTGAAGCGCACCTTATATGTGAGAAAAAAACGTCAATACCGTGACCTAACCCAAGACGCCGCATAGAAAAAACGCCAAGAGAGTCTTGGCGTTTTGGTGGTTCATTGACGAGTTAGTCTTCTAATTCCGCCAAACACATTTCTTCGTAGACTTGCTTCACCCATTTGCTGACACGCTCATCGGTCAGTTCAGGTTGACGGTCTTCATCGACGCACAAGCCGACAAAGTGATTGTCGTCTACCAAGGCTTTAGAGGCTTCAAACTCATAGCCTTCGGTTGGCCAATGGCCAATGATGGTCGCGCCTTTTGCTTCAACAATGTCACGTACCGTGCCCATTGCGTCACAGAAATATTCTGCATAATCTTCCTGATCACCACAGCCAAAGATGGCGACCAATTTGGTTGAGAAGTCAATTTGCTCAAGTTCTGGGAAGAAGTCATCCCAATCACACTGTGCTTCGCCATAGTACCAAGTTGGGATACCCAGCAGGAGAAGATCGAAGTTATCGATATCTTCTTTACTGCTTTTCGCAATATCCTGCACATGGACCATCTGTTTGCCCAGTTGCTTTTGAATGCTCTTTGCAATTGCTTCAGTGTTACCTGTGTCACTACCAAAGAAGAGACCTACACTCGCCATATAAAAAATACCCGTTTTTTTCAGTGGGTTGCTGTTTGCAACTAACTCGAATTAAAGAAAAAGCGGTGCTTTTTCACACTCCTATACGCTAGAGCGTACGTGGGATCATTCTCCGTTTAGGGATGTTAGCCGATGCCAACACCTTCCCAGAACAGTTGAATAACCCCTTTTGTAATAAAACCAACACAGCCTAGTGTGAGAACAAACCAGACAATACGTCGACCAAAAACTGGCACATTGCCTTCTTTTAGTACGTCTTTGATTGCCATTCCGATAAAAAAGAAAATGGCAGCAAAAACGAGGTCTAGGCCAATTTTTTCGAGCAATTGAAAGTGCTCGTAAAGCATGCGTGCCTCCATTGAGCACCGACATATGCGGCGCAATATACCACAAGGGTCACAGACCTGTTAACGCTCTCCCGGCATTAAAAAGCGCTCAATAACGTTGGCAACCACAGCAGGTTTTTCAGCATGTAGCCAATGGCCTGTGCCTGCCACCATGTGCGCTTTCGAATGCGGGAACTGTTCTATAATCGCATCACGATGCTCGGGCAAAATGTATTCAGATTGTTGACCTTTTACAAACAGAGTCGGGCCTGAATACTGTCCGAATGCCTGCCAGCCCATAATATCGCGATAACCGTGATAAAGATTATCAATATTGAAGCGCCAGGCGTAGTGACCTTGATCGGTTTTATAGAGTGATTTCAATAAAAATTGTGTCACGCCTGGGTTTTCAATTGTCTCATCCATGATGGATTGTGCTTGTTGACGACTGGTCAAGGGAATGTTTTGGGTGCGTTTTAGCGCCGTAAACACCGCGTCATGCCGATTAACTTGATAGTCTACGGGGGCAATATCCATGACCACCAACTGTGTCACGCGCTCAGGAAAGCGCTGTGCGATAGCCATAGCAACTTTCCCGCCCATTGAGTGACCGACTAATGTCACCTTGTCGAGTTGATGGTGATCCATCCATGCGACAACCGCGTCCGACTGTGCCTGATAATCGACCTGCTTAGTATGATAGGACTGGCCGTGATTAGGTAGATCAATTTGATAAACACAAAAGTGATCAGCCAAGGTTTTTGCTAATCCGCCTAGATTGTCGAGATTGCCAAATAAACCGTGGATCAATACGAGCGGTGAGCCTTCACCGCGAGACTTTTCGTTTAATAACACGTTGCTTTTCTCTCAGATTACTGGCTTTGGCGTAGAGTATACCTATCTATCTCTGTATAATCGCCCCGTTAAACGACAAACAGGACTCGATGAAAAACAATGAAGACGATTGAGGTTGACGAGGAGCTATACCGGTACATTGCCAGCCAAACGCAGCATATTGGTGAGAGCGCATCAGATATTTTGCGCCGCTTATTGCTGTCGGATTCGGCGCAGCAGTCAACACAGCCTGCACCGACACCCTCTCGTTCTAGCGGCATCGTAGTGAGTAAAGATGCAGGACGCAGTGCGTCTGTTGATCGTGTGAAAGCGATGCGATCGCTATTGATCTCGGATGAGTTTGCAGCGCAAGAGCGTGCAATCGGGCGCTTTATGCTCGTTTTGACCACCCTATATCGTGTGGACCAGCAAGGTTTTGCCGATGGGATGGCTCTAAAAGGACGCACTCGTCTGTATTTTGCTGACAATCAGCAAACGTTGTTAGAAAGCGGCAAAACCACCAAGCCGAAACAAATTCCAGAGACACCTTTTTGGGTAATCACCAACACTAATACCGGCCGTAAGCGCCAAATGGTGGAGCAGCTGATGGAAAAAATGCAGTTCCCCAGCGATTTGATCGAAAAGGTTGTCAACGCGATTTAATCTATGCCACTCATGGGAGACGAGATTTATGGCAGTGCATCCCCAAGCAGGGCAGCGCGCAGACGCCGCTGATTTATGCGATATTCCAGCGCTAGTCACGCGCTTTTTTCAGGCCCAGCCAACCCCCGGCAATCCGGCGCAGCGCGTTGCGTTTGGAACATCAGGCCACCGTGGCAGTGCACTCAATACAACATTCAACCGTGATCACATTCACGCGATCGCTCAGGCCATCTGTGATGAGCGCCGTGCGCTTGGCATCACGGGACCTGTCTTTGTGGGCAAAGATACGCATGCGCTGTCCGAACCCGCTTTCGGTGCCGTGGTTGAAGTATTGACGGCCAATCAGGTAGAGGTTGTTGCGCAAGCAGATCAGGGCTATACGCCAACGCCGGGTATTTCCCAACAAATTCTGGCTTATAACCGTGATCATGCTGAGCAAGCGGACGGGATTGTGATCACCCCCTCACATAATCCACCGCAAGATGGGGGGATTAAGTACAACCCTCCGCATGGTGGACCAGCAGAAGGGGCCATCACAAAATCAATTGAAGCACGTGCCAACGATTATATAGATGCCGGCTTAGAAGGCGTGAAACGGTTAGCTATTGACGAAGCACGGGCAAGCGCTTACTACCAAGAGCAAGACTTAGTGACCCCTTATGTCGCTGGGCTCGAGCGTGTCGTGGATATTAAAGCCATTCAAGCGGCAGGATTAAAACTGGCTGTTGATCCTCTGGGTGGGGCTGGGATTCGCTATTGGCAAAAAATCGCTGAACATTATCAGCTCGATATTACCCTCGTGAATGAGAAAGTCGATCCGACTTTTGGCTTCATGCCTCTCGACAGCGACGGTGTGATCCGCATGGATTGTTCCTCACCCTATGCGATGGCGGGATTGTTAGCACACAAAGACCACTATGATCTTGCTTTTGGGAATGACCCTGATTTTGACCGCCACGGCATTGTGTCACCAGATGGCTTGATGAACCCTAATCATTATTTAGCGGTTTGTATTGATTATCTTTTCCGCCATCGTCAGCAATGGCCGAGTAGCTTAGGTGTGGGTAAAACACTCGTGTCGAGTGCCATTATTGACAAAGTGGTTGCGGATCTTGATAGAAAGCTGGTGGAAGTCCCGGTTGGCTTTAAATGGTTTGTCGATGGTCTGCATCACTGCCAGCTTGGCTTTGGTGGCGAAGAAAGTGCGGGTGCCTCTTTCTTAACCTTGGATGGACAGCCTTGGTCGACCGACAAAGACGGCATTATTCTGTGTTTACTGGCCGCTGAGATCCTCGCGGTGACCGGCATGACACCTCACGCTTACTATCAAACACTAGTTAATAAGCATGGTGATCCCGCCTATAACCGTTTACAAGCGGTGGCGAACAAGCAGCAAAAACAAGTGCTCAGTCAGTTAAGCCCTGAAATGGTGACTGCTGAGACGTTAGCTGGCGATATCATTACTGCAAAGCTGACTCACGCGCCAGGCAATGGTGAAGCGATCGGTGGCTTAAAAGTCGTCACTGAGTCTGGATGGTTCGCTGCTCGTCCCTCTGGTACAGAAGAAATCTACAAAATCTATTGCGAAAGCTTTAAAGGTGAGGCGCACCTGCGCATGATTGAAAAAGAAGCGCAACAGATCGTGGATAACGTTTTTGCCGAGCAAGGGGTATAAAACGCCAAATATTCCCTCGTGCGTTGTAAAGGCCGTACCGTTAAGGTGCGGCTTTTTTATGTGCGTCTGGCGGCCACTATACTTTAGGTGGATGAGTTTGAGGCCAGTCTGGGGTGACGACAAACCAGGGTGTGAGATACTCATCAACTAAATGACAAGTGCGTGTCAGCGAAGCCAGCGCCGCTGTATCAAAGCGGGGTAAAGTATGAAAATCAGGGATGCTCAACCACTGATCGCGTGATAAAGACGCATAACGACGGTCTTGGGGTAAGGCATCGGGCCAGCACCACCAACCAGTAATACAATCGAGATTGACGCTGGGTGCATCTGGGAGTGGTGCGTTTTGGTGAAACGGCTGGTACAAACGGCCGTGGATACAAAGTCGCTTCTTTTGCGGTCGCCATTGTGGGTGGTCGGCTAAAAAGCGGGGATGATCGGACATAGCAAGCTGATGGTTCATCATACGCTCAGCTTTGATGTCTAATGCATCTTTAGCATTTGGACCCAGCCAGCGACCTTGATGGGCAAGATAAAACTTTACAGCGACTTCCCAGTGTTCGAGTTGCTCACCATTTTCAATCAAGAAATCCACGGCGCCAACCGTTTTACCTGCATCATTAATCTGTATCTCTTCAGCAACCACATTAAGGTGAGGTTGCTGTGCAATTAGGTTTGCTAATAGCCATTGGTAGTAAAAGCCAATGCGGTGTGGTCCGCGATAAGACATCTCTGCCAAGGTGTTATCAGCGACTTGCCACGTCGAGGTATTGACCATGGGAAAATCCGCTGAGGATAACAAAGGCGGTTGGGAGCGAATCCAAGCCATATCCTTTGCGATTTGCTGCCGACGGGCAAACAGTGGTGATGTCGTCATTGTAATTTTATTACCTTGTTAATCGATTGTATCGTCGTATCTGAACGATTTTTGCGCTATTATGTAGTAAACATACTAAACGAATGATATACTCTCCTCATAACTGGTCAGATGAGTGAGGTTAGTCATGTATAAACCGTTCGATAAAACCCAAGTCGTTTTGCGTCGCAGCGCTGTTGTGGTTGCAGGTATTGTATGTGCGCCTACATTAGTGGTGCCACCTTTGGCATCGCGTATTTATAGTCATCTTCATCAAGTCTGGTTAAAAGATAGTACTAAGCCGGTCTGGCTGGCTGAGTCTGAAAAAGCGGGCGGTTTTTTATAAACATCACGCCTTACTGGTTGAGCGGCTAACGGAAACGTTAGCCGCTTTTTTATGTCGATTCCGCACGTTACACTAACATACAACATCTCAAAGCGACGAAAGAGACATCATGAATAACCTCGAACTCGAAGCAATCCTAAACGCAGAGCTAAAGCCCGACCAAATCAAAGATTATAGCCCGAATGGGTTACAAGTTGAGGGGCGTGAGCAAGTACAGAAAGTGATTACCGGTGTCACGGCTTGCCAAGATCTTATTGATGCGGCGATTGAGCAGAATGCGGATGCCATCTTGGTACACCACGGTTACTTCTGGCGCGGTGAAGCACAGCAAATTCGTGGTATGAAGTATCAACGGATCAAAGCGTTAATTGAAAATGGCATTAATTTATATGGCTACCATTTGCCGTTGGATATTCACCCTACCATGGGAAATAACGCACAACTGGCTAAGCGATTGGGGATTGAGTTGATCGGCGGGTTAGAGCCCGGAAATCCCGTATCGATTCCTGTCTACGGAAAGCTCTCGACGCCGATGACCTTAGCCCAGTTTGAACATCAAGTGGCGGCGGTTCTAGGCCGAGCCCCTTTGATTATTGACGGCGGCCACACCCGTCGTATTGAAACGGTCGGTTTATGCACGGGCGGTGCGCAAGACTTTATCGACTTAGCGGCAAGCCAGAATATGGATGCCTATCTGTCGGGTGAGGTGTCTGAACGGACGACGTTCTCAGCGCGCGAACAGGGTGTCCACTATATTGCTGCAGGCCATCATGCGACAGAGCGTTATGGTGTGAAAGCGCTCGGTGAATGGTTGGCTGAACAATATGGCCTAACGGTGGATTTTATTGATATCGACAACCCGGTATAAGTGATTGACGAAAACAAAAACGCCGCCTCGTTTAGGCGGCGTTTTTCTGCAAGCAAGGTGTTAGTCTCGCTGTTTCATTGGCGTGAATTCACGTTGCGTGTAGCCGGTATAGAGCTGACGCGGACGACCAATGCGATTGTTGGGATCCGAGTGCATTTCATTCCAATGCGCAATCCAACCAATCGTTCGTGACATTGCGAAAATCACAGTAAACATCGACGTTGGAATACCAATCGCTTTGAGAATGATGCCCGAGTAGAAATCTACATTTGGGTACAGTTTCTTGTCGATAAAGTAATCATCAGACAGTGCAATACGCTCGAGCTCCATCGCCACATCGAGCAGCGGGTCTTGGATACTCAGTTCTTCCAATACTTCATGACAAGCTTCGCGCATCACAGTGGCGCGAGGATCGTAGTTTTTGTAAACCCGGTGTCCGAAGCCCATCAGACGGAAAGGATCATCCTTGTCTTTTGCTCGGCCAATAAACTCAGGAATATTATCGACATGACCGATTTCTTCGAGCATGCGCAAGCAGGCCTCATTGGCACCACCGTGAGCGGGCCCCCAAAGTGACGCGATCCCCGCGGCAATACACGCGAATGGGTTAGCGCCTGAAGAGCCGGCTAGACGGACCGTCGAGGTGGATGCGTTCTGCTCATGATCGGCATGCAGCGTAAAGATTTTGTCCATCGCACGCGCGACCACTGGGTTAACTTCATATTCTTCACAAGGCGTGGCAAACATCATGTGGAGGAAGTTCTCTGCGTAATCTAGGTCGTTGCGCGGATAGATAAATGGCTGGCCAATCGAGTACTTGTAACACATTGCCGCGAGTGTCGGCATTTTAGAGAGCAATCGGAAGGCGGTAATTTCGCGGTGCTGGTCGTTATTGATATCCAGTGAGTCGTGATAGAAAGCAGCCAGTGCACCGACGACACCGACCATGACGGCCATAGGGTGAGCGTCACGACGGAACCCGTGGAAGAAACTCGCGATTTGCTCATGTACCATGGTGTGGCGCACGATTAACGAGCGGAATTCTTCATATTGCTTTTTCGTAGGGACTTCACCGTAAAGAAGGATATAACAGACTTCTAAGTAATCAGCGTTATTGGCGAGTTGATCAATAGGGTAACCGCGATGCAGCAAAACGCCTGCAGCGCCATCAATGTAGGTGATTTGCGATTCACATGATGCCGTGGCGACAAAGCCCGGATCAAAGGTGAAATATCCGTTTGCACCTAATGCACGTACGTCCAAGACCTCTGGCCCGACAGTGCCCCCCATGATCGGCAGTTCGATTGGTGCTTGCCCTTCAATATGTAGGGTAGCTTTCTTCTCTGCCATAACAATCTCCTTTGTTATTTTATAATCCCATCCAGGATACGGACCCGACCGTTTTACCGATCGGCCTAGGTGATGTCAATTTTTAACCTAACGATGTGTGCGCGAGTTAATAACTTATTTGCAATGCGGGTTAAATATCTGTTGTGAGATTCCTGTCAATTTTGAGCGTTTGTAATTGCTTGTTACGCCGCGTATACTTTTGCGAGGTCTCTGGGCATATCAGTATCCTAGGGCGTTTAGGGGCTCAAACACCTTTCTAAATTGACGTGATCCATTTGCTCAAAGTTGCAGTTAATAGCAATAAGGTACGCAAAGCACGTTACACAGATGTTGCAGGTCTTACGCTTTGAGTACTGAGGTTCAGAGAGTGTAAATAACTATAAATGCTCAATGGAGCTGAGTGGGCAATATCGTGAAAGAAAGAAAGCCAAGACCCGTAAACCTCGACATTAAGACCATTCGTTTTCCCATCACAGCGATTGCGTCTATCATGCATCGAGTAGCAGGTGTCATCACCTTCGTCTCGATCGCCATCCTATTGTGGCTACTTAGCCTGTCTCTCTCTTCACCTAGCGGTTTTGAAACTGCGTCTGCCATCGTCGATAGCTTCTTCGTCAAGTTTGTCCTTTGGGGCATCCTCACGGCGCTTGCCTATCACATTGTAGGTGGTATCCGCCACCTTATGCAGGATATCGGTTATTTTGAAGAGTTAGAAACGGGTGCGAAAAGCGCTCAGGTGGCATTTGCATTGACCGGCGTGTTGTCTGTACTGGCGGGGATTTTGGTATGGTAACGAAAAACATTTCATCGGTGGGGCGTAATGGTGTACATGATTTTGTACTCATTCGGGCCACTGCGATTATCATCACACTTTACACACTCTATATGGTCGGATTTGCTGCATTTGGGCCGGACATTACGTACGCCTCATGGACAGCTTTTTTTGGCCAAACCAGCACCAAGGTTTTTACCATGCTGGCACTGGTGTCGATTCTCATTCACGGATGGATCGGTATGTGGCAAGTGTTAACTGACTACATCAAGCCCGCTTTGTTGCGTGGTCTTCTTCAATTGGGTGTAGTTGCCTTGCTGCTGATCTATGTGTTTGCCGGTTTCTTTGTACTGTGGGGTGTGTAAGTGAGTATTCCAGTTCGCGAATTTGACGCAATCGTTATTGGCGCAGGTGGTGCAGGTATGCGCGCCGCCCTGCAAATTTCTGAACAAGGCCTGTCTTGTGCGTTGTTATCAAAAGTCTTTCCGACTCGTTCTCACACTGTATCTGCGCAGGGTGGTATTACGGTAGCACTGGGTAACTCACACAAGGATAATTGGCAATGGCACATGTATGACACAGTGAAAGGGTCGGATTATATCGGAGACCAAAACGCCATCGAGTACATGTGTAAAACCGGCCCACAATCGGTCATTGAACTCGAAAAAATGGGCCTACCGTTTTCGCGCTTTGAAAATGGATCCATCTATCAGCGTCCGTTTGGTGGCCAATCGAAAGAGTTTGGCGGTGAACAGGCGGCGCGTACAGCCGCAGCGGCAGACCGAACCGGTCATGCATTGCTTCACACGCTGTACCAGCAAAACATCAAGAACAAAACCACTATCTTCTCTGAATGGTATGCCCTCGACTTGGTGAAAAACCAAGACGGAGCTGTGGTTGGTGCCACCGCGATGTGCATGGAAACTGGTGAGATTTGCTATTTCAAATCGAAAGCTACCGTGCTTGCAACGGGCGGTGCGGGGCGTATTTATCAATCCACCACCAATGCGCACATCAACACGGGTGACGGTGTCGGTATGGCGTTGCGCGCAGGTGTTCCGATGCAAGACATGGAAATGTGGCAGTTCCACCCAACAGGGATTGCTGGCGCCGGTGTCTTGGTGACTGAAGGCTGCCGTGGTGAAGGGGGCTATCTGCTTAATAAAGATGGCGAACGCTTTATGGAGCGGTATGCGCCTAACGCAAAAGACCTAGCTGGTCGTGACGTGGTCGCACGCTCTATGATGATCGAAATCCGAGAAGGTCGAGGTTGTGATGGCCCTTGGGGTCCACACATCAAGCTTAAGCTAGACCACTTGGGTAAAGATGTCCTTGAGTCACGCTTGCCAGGCATTTTGGATCTCTCTCGTACCTTTGCGCACGTGGATCCGATCAAAGAGCCAATTCCGGTCATTCCAACCTGCCACTACATGATGGGCGGTATTCCAACGCAAGTGTCTGGTCAAGCGATCAAACAAGATCCAATGGGACACGACGTTGAAGTACAAGGCCTGTTTGCCTGTGGGGAGATCGCTAGTGTGTCTGTCCATGGTGCAAACCGTTTGGGCGGTAACTCATTGCTTGATTTGGTGGTCTTTGGCCGTGCAACTGGTCTACACCTTGGTGAAACCTTGGCCGCGCAAGTTGAAGCGCGTGATGCAAGCGAATCTGATATTGAAGCCTCTTTAGCGCGCTTGAACCGCTGGAATAGCACGCAAAAAGGCGAAGACCCTGTAGAAATCCGTAAAGATCTCCAAGCGTGTATGCAAGAAAACTTCTCGGTATTCCGCGAAGGTGAGGCGATGGAAAAAGGCCTCAAAGAACTGCAAGAAATCCGTGAACGTTTGAAAGTAGCACGATTGGACGATACGTCGACTGAGTTCAACACCCAACGTATCGAGTGTTTGGAGCTGGAGAACCTGATGGAAACCGCTTATTCAACGGCGGTAGCGGCAAACTATCGTACCGAAAGCCGTGGCGCTCATGCACGCTTTGATTATCAAGAGCGTGATGATGAGAACTGGCTATGCCACTCCATCTACAATCCAGAAACGGAATCTATGTCGAAGCGCGACGTCAACATGGCGCCAGTGCATCGTGACGCTTTCCCACCGAAAGCGCGTACTTACTAAGGGGGTCGAAAACGATGAACGTTAAGTTTTCAGTCTATCGCTACAATCCAGATGTGGACGATGCGCCATATATGAAGGATTACACGCTCGACGTGCCTGAAGGGTCGGACATGATGCTATTGGACGCGCTCATTCAACTAAAAGAGCAAGATCCGACGTTAGCATTCCGCCGCTCATGCCGCGAAGGTGTGTGCGGATCGGACGGTGTAAACATGAATGGTAAGAATGGATTAGCGTGTATCACGCCACTCTCATCATTGATGGATAAATCAGAAATTGTGATCCGCCCATTGCCAGGTTTGCCGGTTGTGCGTGACCTTATCATCGATATGAGTCAGTTCTATGAGAACTACGAGCGGGTTAAACCTTACTTAATCAACGATGACACACCGCCATCACGGGAGAATTTACAAGCCCCTGAAGACCGCGCGGAGTTGGACGGCTTGTATGAGTGCATCATGTGTGCGTGTTGCAGCACCTCTTGCCCTTCTTTCTGGTGGAACCCAGACAAATTTGTGGGGCCGGCAGGGCTGCTCGCCGCGTATCGTTGGTTAGCGGATAGCCGTGATACCGCGACCGAAGAGCGCTTATCTGATCTGGACGACGCTTTTAGTGTCTTCCGTTGCCACGGTATCATGAACTGTGTCAGTGTGTGTCCTAAGGGCTTGAACCCAACGAAAGCAATTGGACACATCAAGTCGATGCTGATTCAGCGTGGCGTTTAAAACGCTTTCGTACATTAACGTGAACTATAAAGCCCCGTCCACGGACGGGGCTAAATAACAGGTAACCCGGCTTAGAACCGGTGTTTGGATAAATAACTAGTGGTTAAGGGATAACAATGCAAAATGGCGTGATGAAGGCTTGGATGGAGTCTTCTCATTTGGCTGGCGCCAATGCAACTTACGTAGAAGACCTCTACGAACTGTACCTCAGTGACCCGGAGTTAGTTGATCAAGAATGGAGAGCGGTCTTTGACCAACTACCAGCGGTGAATGAAACCGCGGTAGAACAACCCCACTCTCGCGTTCGTGATTACTTTCGACGCTTAGCTACCGAGACAGCGCGTGCAAATGCCTCAGTCAATGACCCCGACGTAGACGCGAAACAAGTCAAAGTCCTTCAACTTATTAACGCATTTCGTTTCCGCGGCCATCAGCAGGCCAATCTTGACCCGCTGGGTTTATGGAAGCGTAATCAAGTACCCGATCTATCACCTGCTTTCCACTCGCTTACCGAGCAGGATTTCAACGAAAACTTCAATGTCGGCTCATTTGCAATTGGTAAAGACAATATGCAGCTGGGCGAGCTTTATGAAGCACTGCAGAAGACCTATTGTGGGTCTATCGGTGCTGAATATATGCATATTACTGACACAGAAGAGAAACGTTGGATCCAAAGCCGATTAGAGTCTGTGGTTGGGCAGCCGCAATTCAACGAACAAGAAAAGCTGACCTTCCTAGAAGAACTGACCGCGGCTGAAGGACTAGAGCGCTATTTGGGCGCGAAGTTCCCAGGCGCAAAGCGCTTCTCTCTCGAAGGGGGGGATGCACTGATCCCGATGCTTAAAGAGCTCATCCGCCACGCTGGTGGTAAAGGTGCTCGTGAAGTGGTGGTCGGTATGGCTCACCGCGGCCGCTTGAACGTGTTGGTGAATGTGCTGGGTAAAAAGCCGTCAGAACTGTTTGACGAGTTTGCGGGTAAACAAGACGAAACCTGGGGCACCGGTGATGTGAAATATCACCAAGGCTTCTCGTCTGATTTTGCCACGCCAGGTGGTGATGTGCATTTAGCGCTTGCCTTCAACCCATCTCACCTTGAGATCGTCAACCCTGTGGTTATGGGCTCAGTTAGAGCACGTCAAGATCGTCTCGAAGATGCCACCGGTTCGAGTGTCTTACCGATCACGATTCATGGTGATGCGGCGATTGCTGGCCAAGGGGTCGTGCAAGAGACCTTTAACATGTCTCAAGCGCGTGGTTTCCAAGTTGGTGGCACGGTACGTATCGTCATCAATAACCAGATTGGTTTTACCACCTCGAACCCAGCCGATTCTCGTTCTACGCAATACTGTACTGATATTGCCAAAATGGTGCAGGCGCCAATCTTCCACGTAAACGCGGATGATCCTGAAGCTGTTGCCTTCGTTTCTCGCTTAGCGCTTGATTTCCGTAACGAATTCCGGCGTGATGTGGTCATTGACTTGGTGTGTTATCGCCGTCACGGTCACAACGAAGCGGATGAGCCCAACGCGACACAGCCTATGATGTACCAAAAGATCAAGAAGCATCCGACACCGCGTAAGCTTTATGCGGACGTTCTTGATCAGCAGGGTGTTGCGAATCTTGAGAAAGCGACCGAGCTTATCAACGAGTATCGCGATGCGCTTGACCGTGGTGAATGTGTGGTCAAAGAATGGCGCCCGATGGCGTTGCACTCGGTCGATTGGACCCCTTATCTTGGGCACGATTGGACCGTAGAGTGGGCGAGTAAGTTTGACGCTAAGCGTCTGAAAGAGCTCGGCCATCGGATTTGCCAATTGCCAGAAAGCCACAAGCTTCATAGCCGTGTCGCCAAGCTTTATAACGATCGTAAAGCCATGGTGGAAGGTGAGAAAAAGCTAGATTGGGGTATGGCGGAAACCTTGGCGTATGCGACGCTGGTGGATGATGGCAAACGTATCCGTATTACCGGCCAAGACTCCGGACGAGGTACCTTCTTCCACCGTCATGCGGTCTTGCACAATCAAACTGACGGCAGTACCTATTTGCCACTGGCGAATATTCACGACAAACAAGGGCCATTCCAAGTGTTTGACTCTGTGTTGTCTGAAGAGGCGGTTCTCGCGTTCGAATATGGCTATGCAACGGCAGAGCCTGGTGGTCTCACCGTTTGGGAAGCACAGTTCGGTGACTTTGCCAATGGCGCGCAAGTGGTGATTGATCAGTTCATCAGCTCTGGGGAACAAAAATGGCGCCGTATGTGCGGATTAACCATGCTGTTGCCTCACGGCTATGAAGGACAAGGCCCAGAGCACTCATCGGCGCGTCTTGAACGCTATCTACAGCTGTGTGCCGAACAAAACATGCAAGTGGTGGTACCCTCAACGCCTGCACAGGTCTATCACATGCTGCGTCGCCAAGTGGTTCGTCCCATGCGTCGTCCATTGATTGTAATGTCGCCTAAGTCGCTGTTGCGCCACCCGCTGTGTGTGTCGAGCCTTGAAGACTTATCTGATGGTGATTTCCTCCCCGCAATTGGCGAGATGGATGAGCTTGATGCGAACAAGGTTGAACGCGTCGTCATGTGCGCAGGCAAGGTGTATTACGACCTACTGGAAACGCGTCGCAAGTCGGAAATCGATAATGTGGCGATTATCCGTATTGAGCAGCTTTATCCGTTCCCATTGGATGCGGTTAAAGACGCTATCGCCCCTTACACCAATGCGAAAGACTTTGTGTGGTGCCAAGAAGAGCCTCAAAACCAAGGGGCTTGGTATAGCAGCCAACACAATTTCCGTGCGGCGATTCCAGATGATGCTACCTTAACCTACGCAGGACGAGAGGCATCAGCATCGCCAGCGGTAGGCTATATGTCCGTACACCAGAAACAACAAAAAGCGTTAGTCGAAGACGCTCTGACCCTCAAGTAAGAACTAGAACATTAAGGATAACTACGATATGACAATCGAAATTCTGGTTCCCGATTTACCCGAATCTGTGGCTGACGCAACGATTGCCACATGGCACAAACAGCCAGGTGACTCGGTAACCCGTGACGAAGTACTGGTTGATATTGAAACGGATAAAGTGGTACTGGAAGTGCCCGCGCCTGCTGATGGCGTGTTGGAGTCAATCATTGAAGATGAAGGGTCAACCGTGTTGGCGAAACAAGCCATCGCTAAGTTGAAAGAAGGCGCTGTGGCAGGAGAGCCGACCAAAGACGTGCCTGCTGAATCAGAAGCGTCACCGGATAAGCGCCATACAGCATCACTGGAAGAAGAGTCTAATGATGCATTGAGCCCAGCCGTGCGTCGCTTGCTGGCTGAGCATGATATCTCTCCTGATGCGGTGAAAGGCACAGGCGTGGGTGGACGAATTACCCGAGAAGATGTTGATGCTTACCTGAAGAACAAGCCAAAAGGTGGCGAGCAAGGCAAACCTGCCCAAGACGTTCCTGCAGTGGCTGAGCGCGGTGAAAAACGTGTGCCAATGACACGTTTACGTAAGCGTGTTGCTGAGCGCTTGTTAGAAGCGAAAAACAGCACCGCGATGTTGACCACGTTCAACGAAGTCAACATGAAGCCGATTATGGAACTGCGTAAGCAGTACCGTGATAGCTTCGAAAAACGCCACGATATCCGCCTCGGCTTTATGTCCTTCTACGTGAAGGCAGTGGTTGAAGCGCTCAAGCGTTATCCTGAAGTGAATGCGTCTATCGACGGTGATGACATCGTTTATCACAACTACTTCGATGTGAGCATGGCGGTATCAACACCACGCGGTTTGGTCACACCAGTGCTGCGTGATTGCGACAAGCTAGGCTTTGCGGATATCGAAAAAGGGATCCGTGATCTCGCGGTCAAAGGCCGAGACGGTAAGCTAACCGTTGATGAGCTAACCGGGGGTAACTTTACGATCACTAACGGCGGGGTATTTGGTTCGCTGATGTCGACGCCAATTATTAACCCACCTCAGGCAGCCATTCTTGGCATGCACAAAATTCAAGACCGCCCAATGGCGGTAGATGGCAAGGTAGAGATCCTACCAATGATGTACTTGGCGCTTTCCTACGATCACCGTCTGATTGACGGCCGTGAATCGGTTGGCTTCCTGGTTACCATCAAAGAGCTTCTTGAAGACCCAACACGTCTGCTATTGGACGTTTAACTGATGGGCCGGTACGTGATGTGCTGGCTATCAGTCGAGGAGACGGAGTCCCCTCATTTGGAAAGCACAAAGACACAATAATGGACATTAACACGGATAGAACATCATGAATCTGCACGAATATCAGTCAAAGCAGCTGTTCGCTGAATATGGTCTACCAGTTTCAGAGGGCTATGCTTGCGACACACCACAAGAAGCTGCCGAAGCAGCCGACAAAATTGGTGGCGACAAATGGGTCGTCAAATGTCAGGTCCACGCGGGCGGTCGCGGTAAAGCGGGCGGCGTAAAACTGGCTTCCTCTAAAGAACAAATTCGCGAGTTCGCACAACAATGGCTAGGTAAAAACCTCGTTACTTACCAAACAGATGCGAATGGCCAACCGGTTAGTAAAATTCTCGTTGAATCCTGCACTGATATCGCCAAAGAGCTATATCTCGGTGCGGTCGTTGACCGTGGCTCACGTCGCGTGGTTTTCATGGCGTCAACAGAAGGCGGTGTGGAAATTGAGAAAGTGGCGGAAGAAACGCCTGAATTAATTCACAAAGCATCGATTGATCCTTTAGTTGGTCCTCAGCCTTATCAAGGCCGTCAACTAGCATTTAAATTGGGCCTTGAAGGTGAGCAAATCAAGCAGTTCACCAAGATCTTCATGGGGATTGCACAGCTGTTTCTTGACAAAGACGTCGCATTGGTTGAAGTGAACCCATTGGTGATCACTGATCAGGGCAACCTGCACTGCTTGGATGCAAAACTGTCGATTGATAGCAATGCGGTCTATCGCCAGCCACAGGTTCGCGCGATGCACGATCCAAGCCAAGAAGACGCCCGTGAGGCGCATGCGGCGCAGTGGGAACTGAACTACGTTGCCCTCGATGGAAACATTGGCTGCATGGTCAATGGTGCAGGTCTTGCGATGGGCACCATGGATATTGTTAATCTGCACGGCGGTAGCCCTGCTAACTTCTTGGATGTCGGCGGTGGCGCGACGAAAGAGCGTGTGACTGAAGCATTCAAGATTATCCTGTCTGACAGCAATGTGAAGGCAGTATTGGTGAATATCTTCGGCGGCATCGTTCGCTGTGACTTGATTGCCGACGGCATCATTGGCGCAGTGGAAGAAGTGGGCGTGAAAGTGCCTGTTGTCGTTCGCCTAGAAGGCAATAATGCCGAAGTAGGTGCGAAGAAACTAGCCGATAGCGGCTTGAACATCATCGCGGCCACCTCACTCACAGAAGCCGCACAGAAAGTCGTTGCTGCAGCGGAGGGTAAATAACAATGTCAGTGCTGATTAATAAAGACACCAAAGTCATCTGTCAGGGCTTTACGGGTGGACAGGGTACCTTCCACTCTGAGCAGGCGATCGAATATGGAACGCAAATGGTTGGTGGGGTATCACCGGGTAAAGGGGGAACTACCCATCTCGGTTTGCCGGTGTTTAACACAGTGGCAGAAGCCGTGGAATCGACGGGTGCAACAGCGTCTGTGATCTACGTGCCAGCACCATTCTGTAAAGATGCGATTCTCGAAGCAGTTGATGCGGGTATCGAGCTGATTGTGTGTATCACCGAAGGGATCCCAACGCTGGATATGCTGGAAGTGAAAGTGAAGCTTGATGAAGCTGGCGTTCGCATGATTGGTCCGAACTGCCCAGGTGTGATCACTCCAGGTGAATGTAAGATTGGCATCATGCCAGGTCACATCCATAAACCGGGTAAAGTCGGTATCGTGTCACGTTCAGGTACCTTGACCTATGAAGCGGTGAAGCAGACTACGGATGAAGGCTTTGGCCAGTCAACCTGTGTCGGGATTGGTGGTGATCCTATTCCAGGTTCTAACTTTATCGACATTCTCGAAATGTTCGAAAAGGATCCAGCGACTGAAGCGATTGTAATGATTGGTGAAATCGGTGGTACGGCTGAAGAAGAAGCGGCGGCTTACATCAAAGAGAATGTCACCAAACCTGTTGTTTCTTATATTGCCGGAGTAACCGCACCTCCGGGTAAACGCATGGGCCATGCGGGTGCGATCATCTCTGGTGGTAAAGGAACCGCCGATGACAAGTTTGCAGCACTTGAAGCTGCAGGCGTCACCACAGTAAAAAGCTTGGCAGAAATTGGTCAAGCACTGCGCGATAAAACCGGATGGTAAAAACGCAGTCGTAGCATGATTCAAAGCCGCTCACTGTGAGCGGCTTTTTTGTCTTGTTTTGTATGAGCACAAGCTAACCGTATGGATGAGTCGCTAGCGGCGCCGAATCGGGATCAGTTGGCTCAGCATAAATACGCCTGCCGCCGCAACTACGACCGATGGACCGGCTGGAGTATCGTAAAACCAAGAGCCCGCCATACCGAGAAAAACGGCGCCCATACCAATTAAACTCGCCAATGATGCCATTTGCTCGGGCGTGGCAGAGAGACGTCGCGCTGTCGCTGCGGGAATGATTAGCATCGACGTAATGATCAAGGCGCCGACAAATTTCATCGCCAGTGCAATCACAAGCCCGATAAGTAACATGAGCAGCAGCCGTAAGCGTTCCACATCAATGCCCTCAACTTGAGCCAACTCTTCGCTGACGGTCATTGAGAGTAAGGGCTCCCAGTAATAAGCCAACACAGCAAATGTGAAGCAAGCGCCAATTGCTAACCAAGTTAAATCGGTATAGGTCACGGCCAATAAGTCCCCAAACAGATACGCCATTAAATCCACACGTACTGTATCAAGAAAACTGACCGCGACGAGCCCTAACGATAAAGCACTGTGCGCCAAAATACCGAGCAGAGTATCAGTGGCGACTAAGTGCTGGCGCTGTAAACCAACCAGAACAATGGCAAGTAAAAGACAGGTTGCGATAAGCGCAAGATTAAGGTCAATTTGCAACAAAAAACCGACGGCGAGCCCAAGCAACGACGCATGGGCGAGGGTATCACCAAAATAGGCCATTCGACGCCATACCACAAAAGAGCCCAGTGGACCTGCAATGGCGGCAATCAGCACCCCTCCTAGAATAGGTGCCATTAAAAACTCAATCATGCTGGTGTTCCTGATGTTGGCAGCCATTAACAGGCTGTCCAGATAAATCGTGATCGTGATTATGATGGTGGTGATACAAAGCAAGCTGTTCGCTGGTTTGGCGACCGAACATCGCGACATAAGAGGGATGCTGAGAAATCGCATCTGGCGCCCCTGAGCAACACACATGGTGCTGCAAACAGATCACCTCATCGGTTTTCGCCATCACTAAATGCAGGTCGTGTGAGACCATCAAAACGGCGCAGCTGAGTGTGTCGCGTAGCGTCGCGATAAGGCTATACATTTCAAGCTGGCCGCTGACATCCACGCCTTGTACGGGTTCGTCCAGAACCAAAAGATCGGGAGATTTCAGGATCGCACGGGCAAGCAACACCCGCTGGGTTTCTCCGCCGGACAAGGTATGCATGTTAGAAAATTGCAGTGCGGCCGCATTGACGGTGCTTAGCGCTTGCGTAATTTGCGCGTTGGTGTAGCGCGTCCCCAAGCGGATAAACCGGTCGACCGTCAAGGGTAGTGTTTGGTTAAGCTGAAGCTTTTGTGGCACATAACCGATCTTTAATCCTTTTTTAAGCCTCACAGCGCCTTGGCTGGGTTTAACCAAGCCAATCAGTGTTTTTACAAGGGTGGATTTTCCCGCGCCATTAGGGCCAATCAATGTGGTGATATTGCCGCGTTTTAAGTCTAGCGACACATTATCCAGAACCTGGCGGCCGTTATAGGTCACCGTCACCGCATCGAGGGTGACTAGCGAGTCAGTCATAGTGAAAAAAGCATTGTGAATTGGAATTGTTATATTATAACATTTCGCATCGCTGATGAAACTGATTAATTGGGGTAAACCATGGGTGTGCGTGTTATTGGACTATTTTTTGCGCTGTTACTGGCCTTGCCAGCGCAGGCTGTCACTGTGATGACCACGATTAAGCCGGTGCAGCTGATTGCACAAGGGCTAGTGGCAGACGACGATACGGTCGAGGTGTTACTTCCGCCCGGCGCTTCACCACACGGCTACGCGCTAAAACCTTCTGATATTCGCAATTTGAAAGCGGCTGATTTGACAGTTTGGGTGGGACCGGAGCTTGAATTATTCTTGAGTAAACTGTTGCAAGAGCAGCCCAATGTATTAACCCTCACTCAAGTAGAGGGGATCCCGCTTCGTCATTATGACGGGGAAGCAGAGACCCATCATCATGGCCACGACCATGACCACCATGGTATTGACCCTCATATTTGGCTGGGCCCCGAGTCGGCACGTGTCGCAGCGCGGGCGATTACTCAAGCCTTGATAACAACTGCGCCCGAAAAGGCTGACCAATACCGCGCTAAATTAGCCATTTTTAACGCCCAGCTGGATGAGACAGTAACCGATATTCATGCGGCATTGGCGCAACGCCAGCAAAGTGGATATTTCGTATTTCATGATGCGTACGGTTACTTTGAACAAGCATTTGGTTTGAAGAAAACGGGCCACTTTACCGTTGATCCTAGCCAAAAACCGGGCGCAAAGACCCTAGTAACTATCCGGAGAGGATTGCTAAATCATGACGCGACCTGTATCTTCACCGAGCCGCAGTTTAATCCCTCACTGGTCGATGCTGTGACCCGAAACGATGACGTTACTGTGATTGCTTTGGATCCGTTGGCAACTGCTATTCGAGTTGCGCCTGATGGTTATCAGGTTTTTTTGAAAGATATGGGAAACCGCTTCGCACGTTGTTTAAAGCATGAAACTACTCACTAACTGGTTAGCCGCGACCGCTCGGCTACCTCGCCAGCACAAGCTGGCGCTCGCCTCATTATCGTTACTCGTTGCTGCCGCACTCATGTGGCAGCCACATCCTTTTAAACATCACGATGAACGTCGCTCATTGCCGCTAATCGATGAGCAACAGGCATCGATGCCGCTAGAAAACAGTGAGCCGATTGAAGTTGGTTTAGACGCTGATGATCCAGCACTGACAGTGCCTGAAGATGCTCTCGAGCAAGATATCACTTCAGAAGCGGCCCGCATTCACACCCACACGGTTGCCTCTGGTGATACCTTGGGCGCGATTTTTTCACAGTACGGCCTACCGCTACGTCAGATGTACCAGATCCTCGATGTGAATCAGAAAGCGGGCGATATTCGGCTTGGGCAAAAAATTGATTGGCAAGTTGATGATGAGGGGCAGCTATCCTCACTCACCGTCTATCAATCGATTAAATATCGGGATCAGTATGTCTTCGGTGCGGATGGGGTGAGCTACGAGCAACTTGAAACGACCGGAGTCTACGAGCAAGTCACTCTGTCGGGCCGCGTCACAAGTAGCTTTTACCAGCAAGCTCGACAAGCAGGATTGACGCCCAACCAAATTCAGAACTTAGTCTCAGCCTTACAATGGCGTTTTGACTTTGGCGCAGAATCCCATCGTGGGGATCGCTTTTCAGTATTGGTCAACAAAGAGTTTATCGATAATAAAGCGGTATCGTCTGGCGACGTGATGGCGATGCTTTATCAAGCGGGCGATCGAGATATCTTTGTCTACCGCCACACCGATGGTCGCTTTTACGATGAGCAGGGCCATAGTCTGGATCGTGCTTTGCGCCGTTTCCCAACCGCTAAGCGTTACCGTATCAGCTCGCCATTTGACCCACATCGTAAGCATCCGATCACCGGTCGCATTTCACCGCATAATGGCACCGATTTTGCCACCCCGGTGGGTACGCCCGTCTTGGCGGCAGGCGATGGGGTAGTGGTCAAAGCACGCAAGCACCCACTAGCCGGCAACTATGTCGTGATCAAACACGGTCGCGAATACTCGACCCGCTATTTGCATCTTCACCGTATTTTAGTGAAACCGGGTGATCACGTCTCTATGGGGCAAAAAATCGCATTGAGTGGCAACACTGGGCGCTCGACCGGACCTCATTTGCATTTTGAGCTGATTAAATATGGCCATCCAGTGAATGCGATGAAGGTTCCTTTACCTGAAGCGCATCCTGTACCGCGTAGCGAGCAGGACGACTTCAAGCGTCAAGCAAGACGCGCTCACCAGCAGCTGTCTCAAGTTCTGAACAGCTAATAAATCTCAAGAATGTGAGGCCTAGCTCACATTGAGGGTCGCAGGGTTCCATTTTGTTTGGTTACACAGGATGATACCCGTCTTAATTTTGCGACCCTTATTCCTCTCTTAGTTGCATGAAACGCCTTTTGCTCTGCCTGATTTGGGTAATTAGCACCTTTCTCTGTCTGCCTTTGCAGGCACATCATGGATTGGAAACCTCGTTCCAAGCCTATCCGGGCTTGCAGGCGGTCGCGAACGTGCGTGATATTGCCTACCAGCCGGGTGGAGGAGTGTGGCTGCTTAATCATCAAGGCGCGGTTGTCTTTTTTGACGGCCACCAAACCCACCCACTCAGTGATGTTCTCAGTCTGCCCGAAGAAAAAGTAACGGCGATTGCCTTTGCGCATGATGCCCTTTGGATGGCAGGGCAAAACTTTATTTATCGCTACCAATCGGGGCAGCATATTGTCACTCGTTATCGTCTGCCACAGACGGTGTTGGCGCGCCAAGCGGATGCACAATCCCGTCTTGCGACGATAGACGGTGAGCTTTGGCATATTAGTGACGGTCAACTCAGCCGTTATGTGGTGGAAGACAACAGCTTTTCTATTTGGCGCGCAGGACAATGGCAAGCCGAGTTAACTTGGATGACGAACGAGCATCGCTTGATTGCTATTGGTCAGGGGCTCTACCAAGTGGATGAACAAGGTATTCGCCAGATACATCGCTTCAATTCAGCGATAACTGCGGTCACAGGGCAAGACTCGAGGGCTTGGGTCAGCACCCAAAATGCGGTCTATTTACTTGCCCTCGATGAACACTCTGTGACGGGGCAACACATATTAACTCAGCAGGGTGGATTTAGTTTTCTCGCATCAGGCGCGGGAGGCGTTTGGGCCGCCAATGATCAAGGACTGTTTCTACTGTCACTCGATGGGAGTGCATCGCCGGTATGGACGCCGAGTCAGAGTGCAATTGATGGTTCAAGGGTGACATTTTTACGTGCCGACGTCGAAGGAGGGATTTGGTTTTCCACCGACCGATCTCTGCGTTATCGTGCTGCCGGGCAGCGCTGGATTGCGCATCATCATGGTCCCTTTCCACAAGCGATCACTCATGGTTTTTCTGAGGCGAGTGACCCGTGGCTGTTAAGAGGTCGTCATTGGCGCGATCTGAGTGGTCGTTGGTTGGCGCGTATGCCCGATCAAAACGGCGATAAGATCAAGAGTGCCGCACGAAAAGCGACCCAGTTGTGGTGGTCGACAGAAAATGGTGTGGCGGGCTTAGATACTCAAACAGGGGCGCGTTTAATACTCCCTGAACCTGTCGCTAACTTCGCCGCTGACCACTTGTATACTGATGCGGCAAGGACACTTTGGTTGGCAAAAGGGGCTCAGTTAATCCGCTACTGGCCGGATTCAGAGACGGTTGTGGACTACGGAACCGGATGGCAAGTGGACGAGGGTGACGTTGAAGGTTTTTATGATGATGGTCGCGGTAGTGTTTGGATCCGGCAGCAGCAAGGTTTGACGCGTTATCGAGATGGACAGTTTCAGGCGATTCGATTACCTGTTTCTCTCCTGCCACTGTCTGATTTGTATACCGATGAACGGGGCCGCCTTTGGCTAGCCAGTGCGCAAGGCATTTATCAGTATGACCATACCACGCCGGATACAGTGTCGGCGGCCTACCTGTCGTTAAACAATGAGCAGTTTCATTGTATTACCGGGAACAAAGACGGTGTTTGGGCATACAGCAACCAAGCCATCGTCCATATCGCGCCAAGAGGTGTCGTACGGACATTCAGATTACCCTCGCCAATGGGACAGGTGGAGTGTCGAGTATCCAACCCGCATCAGCTGACCATTTTTTCCGGCGCTGAACGCTTTGTGATTAATACCGATCAACTTGCGTTCTCACTACGAAAACCGCCGAAGGTTGTGATTGGCGCGGTATGGCAACAGGATAGGCGTTGGCGTATTGCACCTCGCCAGCAAACGTCCATGACATTGCTGGAAAATAATCCGACCCAACTTGAGTGGGGAAGTTGGCCACCCGAGCGACAGGTCAGTCGTGTCCACTACCAGTTGATTGCTAAGCGTCATCCGGGGAACCCAATGGCCGGCCAGCTTGCCGCATGGCAACAAACCAGCAGCGATACGATTACGCTGGCGAATATGGCAGGGGGAGAGTATCAGCTGCGCATTGCCATTCCTCGCGATGGTGCCTCGCATACCGTATTAAATCTTGATATCTCTCTTCCCATGTTGCCACACATGATGAGTGGGGCCGTTCTTGCTGTTTTCGTGAGTATTGTGTTGTTAGCGGTTGGATTAGCGTTTAAACAGCGCTATCAGGCTAAGCAACAAAGCAAGCGTCTTCAACAAATTCACACAACACAGCCAGTTTTTGATCCCATCGCGGCTCAGCCTGAAGCGGTTGTCGTCACTATGAAGGGGCATCACGCTAAACGCCGTGCTCAGTGTCAACAGCTGCGCTCAGCATGGATCTCGCGTTTTATGCAAGCGGTAGAAAGCGGCTTTACCCATCCTGACTTTTCTACTCATGAGCTGGCTGCTGCGTTGGCCATGTCGGAGCGGAACTTACAACGCAAATGCCGCCAGTATTTTCACATCACGGTCACCAGCTATATCACTCAAAAGCGATTGACCCATGCGAGCGGGCTGTTAAAACAAGGGATGAGTATTACTGAGACCGCCGAAGCGTGTGGCTATCGTGATCCAGCGTACTTCAGTCAGCGGTTTAAAGGATACTTTGGTGTGAGCCCCTCACAGTATCGTGATCGCATCCTCCCTCAAGCACTCACTAGCCCAGCCGATTAAATCTGCTACGCCAGTAAGGAATATGCATGCCTGCACATATCTGGCAGCGACTGGTATTGGAATTTATATAAAGGAAAAAGGAACGTGGTATGACCGGGGAGACCATACCACGGGTGTCAACGACACCTTCGCTTGCTGCCGGGGGCGGAGCGGACACTCCACCCGGTTGAAAAGGTTATGAAAGAGTCACTAATGTAGCCTGTGTGGGTCAGGAAGAGTTAGGAGAATTCCGCCATCTTTCGTTAAAAGTGCAATCACTCTTAAGTGTCTGAAATTTATGTTTTTTATTGCTACGCTTTTCCATTTTGACGAAAATAACGAAGCGTTTTATGCCGGATTGACATCCAATCCATCTGGCATCAACGTGGTTCGTAGGGTTTGAATCAGAGCAGTTTGTTTATCATTAGCGCGAGGGCCCACATTAAGATGTCCCCAGATAGGATTCGGCCACACACTATCGGTTTGGAAGCGTGCGACATGATGGACATGAAGTTGTGGCACGAGGTTGCCGATCGCCGCGATGTTGAGCTTATCGGGGCGGAAACAGTGTTCCAAACATTGCGAGACAGCAGCCGACTCTCGCCATAGCTGTTGCTGATCCTCATCACTGAGGTGATGCACTTCGTGGATATGGTTTTTGCGTGGGATGAGGATTAGCCAAGGGCCAAAATCTGCATGGGCAAGACGTAATTGGCATAAATCAAAGTCGCCCACGTAGGCACTATCTGCAGCGAGGCGATCATGAAGAGAAAAAGACATGGTGGCTCCTTAATGAAATGTATTGCTCTAGCTTACATCACAACTTGCTGACGGGTCACAAAGTACCGATGAGATTGTTTGATTTGAACCGGGGACAACCAAAACCAAGTACGCTTGAATAGAGAAGAATATTGAATGACTTGATCGTGAGAGCGGTTAAGGTTGCGGGTAGGAGGCAAGATGCACTATCAAGAAGTCCTTTCGTTTTGGTTTGGTCAAAGCGCTGAGCAAGTGCCGGCGCCAGAGTGCAATGCGTTGTGGTTTGGTGGCAATCCAGAAACCGATGAACAGATTCGAGCAATGTTTCAAACATGGGTTAGCGCGGCGGGAGCGGGAGAATTAAATGCGTGGGCGCAGACCCCACAAGGCCGCCTTGCATTGATTATCTTGCTGGACCAATTCCCACGCAATTTATACCGAGGGTTAGCGGCGGCGTATCGTTATGATGCATTAGCATTAGCCATTTGTAAGGCTGGGTTAGCGAAAGGGGATGATCAGGCACTGACGCCTTTACAGCGTGTTTTCTTTTACATGCCGCTCGAGCACGCAGAGGGAGAAGACGATCAGCAAGAAGCTCTGTTTCGCTTCAATCAACTTCGGCAAGCGGTTGAACCAGAGAATCAAGCTTGGTTTGAACAATGCTACGATTATGCGCGTCAGCATTATGACATTATCGAGGCCTTTGGCCGTTTTCCACATCGCAATGCCGTTATGGGACGCTTATCCACCCCTGAGGAGCGGCTTTGGCTAAGCGAAACCGAACAGCGTTTCGGGCAAGGCTAACCATTAAAAAGCCCACCGGTTAAGGTGGGCTTGCATATCAGCTATCGGTCGAATAAGGCCACGTTACATGCGCTCAAGGGTATTGATACCCAGTAGCGCAAGACCTTGTTTGATCGTTTTTGCTGTCAGTGCTGCCATACGCAGACGACTTTGACGGGTTTGACCTTCAGCCAATAGAATTGGGCACGCTTCATAGAAGCTAGAGAAAAGTCCCGCCAAATCGAACAAGTAGCTACACATCAGGTGTGGTTGGCCTTCGCGAGCAACAGACTTAACCGCTTCTTCGAATTGCAATAGCTTGGCAACCAATGCTTTTTCTTTCTCATGCTCAATGACCATTTCACCCCCTAGTGCATCACGGTCAACGCCTGACTTTGCAAACACAGAAGCAACACGGGTGTAGGCGTACTGCATATAAGGCGCTGTATTGCCCTCAAATGCCAGCATATGATCCCAGTCGAAGATGTAGTCCGTGGTGCGGTGCTTAGACAGGTCCGCATATTTCACCGCCGCCATTGCGACTGTGGTAGAGATTTCACGCTGCTCAGCTTCATCCATGTCTGGATTTTTCTTGGCGATCAGTGCCTTGGCACGGGTTTCAGCTTCGTCGAGTAAGTCAGCAAGACGAACGGTGCCACCAGCACGCGTTTTAAATGGCTTGCCATCTTTGCCAAGCATCATACCAAACGCATGGTGCTCGAGGCTGACAGAATCAGGCACGTAACCAGCTTTACGCACAATGGTCCAAGCTTGCATCAGGTGCTGATGCTGGCGTGAGTCAATAAAATACAAGACGCGATCGGCATTGAAATGCTCGTAGCGGTATTTGGCACAGGCAATGTCGGTGGTGGTGTACAAAAAGCCACCATCACGCTTTTGAATGATCACACCCATAGGCTCACCGTCTTTGTTCTTGTATTCATCCAAGAACACGACTTGTGCACCGTCATCTTCAACAGCAATGCCTTTCGCTTTTAAGTCTTCGACGATGCCCGGCAGCATGTCGTTATAAAGGCTTTCACCCATGACGTCTTTGTCAGTCAATGACACATTAAGACGGTCGTAGTTACGTTGGTTTTGTTCCAACGTCACTTTCACTAATTTTTCCCATTTTTCTTTGCAGTACGCATCACCACGCTGAAGACGCACTACATACTGACGTGCGGTGGCAGCAAACTCTTCGTCTTCGTCGTAACGGCGCTTGGACTCACGATAGAAGTTTTCAATATCGCCAAGTTCCATCGAGATGTCATCACCGCGAGATTCATGCAGTTCCAAGTTGGCAATCAACATACCAAATTGCGTGCCCCAGTCGCCGAGATGGTTGGCGCGGGTGACCTTATGGCCTAGAAATTCCAAGGTGCGAACAACGGCATCACCAATGATGGTTGAACGCAGGTGGCCCACGTGCATTTCTTTGGCAACGTTTGGTGCCGAGTAATCGACCACAATGTTTTGCGCCGCTTCCGTAGCGACACCTAATCGCGCATCCGCGAGCGCTTGGTCTGCTTGCTTCGCCAGCCATTGGTCATTTAAGAAAATGTTGATAAAACCAGGGCCAGCGATTTCGGTTTTACTGACCATATCGCCAAGGTCGAGGGCATCCAGTACTTTTTGTGCGAACTCGCGAGGGTTACATCCTAATTTTTTTGCTGCGCCCATCACGCCGTTGGCCTGATAATCACCAAATTGAGGTTTAGCAGACTGACGTACCGCCGCCGGTGTGCCTTCAGGCGCACCAGCCGCAACCATGGCGGCAGAAACTTTCTCGTTAAGAAGACTTTGAATATTCACTTGCTTACCTTTACTACTAACCGGGCCGATTGTTAACTGCCCGTTGTGTGGGCTTCCAGCTTACAGATACAAGAATCCGCCAACACTGCACTGAGCCTTGGGCGTACAAGCACAGTGTTGGCGGGATGCTGTATTGTTGCGAACCGTGGCGTCAACTGACGCGGGTAAACCCTAATGATACCCATAAACTAGCAGGGGTTGGCAATAGTTATTCACCGTCAACACTGATATCTTTACGCGCTGAAATGAAACGGGCGACGTTTAACCTTAAAGAGGTCACTATGCATGATGCCACGAACCTAACTACCCTGATGCGAGATAAAGCAGCTTTTGCAGATAAAATCAATCAGTTGCTTGACTTGCTAGCGATCGATTGCTCGGGGCTGACACTGGATCACGTCGCGATACGCACCCACGAGGTTGCGGTAACCGCATCTTTGGCCAGTGAGCTCGCGTCGCAAGGTAAGTTGTGCTCTGAGGCGATCGTCAATGGTCGGCCAATCCACATTTATGCACTCGACCAAGCATTAACCATTGGTCAATGGCAAACGCATTGGGTTGAGCTTCCGTTTCCTAGCCACAAACGCTATCCGCGGCAAAGCTGGGAGCATGTTGAGTTTGTGCTGCCCTGCGCTAACCCTGATATGGTAGGACTTGAGCAAGCATTGCAGCGAGCGTTTCCAGGCATATTTGAACGCGCGGAACAGCAACATGCCATCACGGTGAAGAGCAGCGAACCTTGTGTTAAAGGCGAGCGGTTACCTAATCCGACCATCGCCTTTAAGTATCAAGATGTTTGCGTGAAGTTTCACCCTTTTCCGCTGGCTGAGATTATTGCAAGCGAGGCCAGTGACTAAGCACTGGCGTCGTAAGGCTGTCTAGGGGGCGATAAGTGATTATAGGATCACGGTTTTATTGCCGTGAACAAATACCTTGTCATCCACTACTCGGGCGATCGCTTTGCTCAGCACGCTTTTTTCCACATCACGTCCGGCTTTGGCCATATCTTGTGCACTAAAACTGTGATCAACATGAATCACATCTTGACCAATAATAGGGCCTTCATCCAAGTCGTTGGTAACAAAGTGAGCGGTCGCACCAATGATTTTGACACCACGCTCAAAAGCCTGATGATAGGGGCGTGCGCCAATAAATGCTGGCAAGAAGCTATGGTGAATATTAATGATTCTGTGTGGATATTGCGCGACAAAGTCTGGCGTGAGCACGCGCATATACTTGGCCAGTATGATGTAGTCGGGTTGGTACGGCTGGATTGCCTTTAACATTGCCTGCTCGTGTGCTTCACGCGATAAATCTTGATGGCAAATATGGTGGAACGGAATATCGAAGCGCTCAGTCAGCGTCTGTAGCTTGTCATAGTTTCCCACCACGGCAGCAATCTCGATATCCAAAGAGCCATCGTAGGCTTTCATTAAAATGTCGCCTAAACAGTGCGATTCTTTGGTCACCATGATCACAACGCGCTTTCGTCGTGAGCTGATAAGCTGACGGTGACTTCCAGCAGGAAGCGCTTGGTCGAGATCTAACAACAGCGTGTGGTCATTAAAAATCCCTTCCAATTCGGTGCGCATGTAAAATCGACCCGTGGCATTGTCGACATATTCGCGATTATGGACGATGTTGAGTTGGTGCTTGTAACAAATATTGGTGATCTTGGCGATCAGGCCTTGGGCATCGGGACAATCCGTGAGTAATGTTTTTCGTTCCATGTTGATGTTATGTTGCTTAATAGTCCTTCGGTTTTACCCTGTCTACACCCCAAGGTCAAAGTGAATTTATCCTGTTAGCCGAACATCCGAGGGGAAGTGGTTTCATCCTCTTGGGGGCTTTGGCATAATGCCCGCTTTCCCCTGTGTATTTATCCAATGATCCGAAAGGTTTTCTCTGATGCCGGTGCGCTGGCAAAAGCAATTGATGGCTTTGTGCCTCGACAGCCGCAAACCGATATGGCGATGGCGGTCGATGCCGCGATCCGCGAGCAAGGACAGTTGGTGGTCGAGGCCGGTACAGGAACAGGGAAAACGTATGCCTATCTTGCCCCTGTATTGTTGAGTGGTAAAAAAGCCATCATCAGCACGGGCTCAAAGAACCTGCAAGAGCAGCTTTATCATCGCGATTTACCCTTGATGAAATCGGCGTTGGGGTTCACTGGTACCACGGCGCTGTTGAAAGGGCGAGTAAACTATTTATGCCCCGAGCGTTTGAGTCGTCAAATCAGTGAGTGTCATCGTCCAGATAGCGATCCGAGCCAACTAAGCCAACTGGTCAAAATCCGCGAATGGTCTTCGTATACAGAATCGGGGGATTTGAGTGAATGTGACGCGTTGGCGGAAGACAGTCCGCTCATTCCTGTGATCACGTCGACCAACGACAATTGTCTTGGCAAAGACTGTCCAAGCTATGAAGACTGCTATGTGGTCAAGGCGCGCCGTCGTGCGATGGAGGCGGATGTAGTGGTCGTGAACCACCATTTGTTCTTGGCTGATGTGGCGATCAAAGAAACTGGGTTTGGGGAATTGATCCCAGATGCGGATATCATGGTGTTCGATGAAGCGCATCAATTACCTGATATTGCCAGCCAATATTTCGGTCAGTCGCTGTCTAGTCGCCAGTTACAAGACGCTGCGAAAGACATCCACATTGCTTATCGTACGGAATTGCGTGATACCCGACAGTTGGAAAAAGTCGCCGATCGTTTATCGCAAGCGGCGATGGATATGCGTTTAGTGATGGGAGAGCCCGGCTTTCGTGGCAATTGGCGAGAGCTTCAAGCCTCACCGGCTGTCGAGAAAGAATTAGTACGCTTAACCGATGCACTGGAGTTGGCCCATGACGTGGTCAAACTGTCACTGGGTCGCAGCCAACTATTGGATGCGGCGTTTGATCGCATCACCTTGTTTAAGGCACGTTTATCGCGACTGCGTGATACGTCGATCACAGGCTATTCGTACTGGTATGAGTGTACGCGCCATCACTTCAGCCTCAATATTACGCCGCTCTCGGTGGCCGATCGTTTCCGCGAACAAATGAATGAACAAGGTGGGGCATGGATTTTTACCTCGGCGACACTCGCCGTGGAAGGTGACTTTAGCCACTTTAGTCATCGACTTGGCATTTCAGCACAACAGCAGATGACATTAGAAAGCCCCTTTGACTACCCCTCACAAGCGCGACTGTGTGTGCCACGCCATGTGCCTGAAACCAATAGCTATCGGCGAGCCGATAAGCTGGCAACCTTGTTGGGGCCTGTGATTGAGCGCAACCAAGGGCGCTGCTTCTTTTTATGTACGTCGCATCAAATGGTGCGAGATCTAACGGCGTTGTTTCGCGGCCAGCTCGAGATCCCGGTACTGATGCAAGGCGAAATGCCTAAACAGCGCCTGTTGGCAGAATATTTATCACTGGGGAACGCGTTGCTGGTGGCAACCGGCGCGTTTTGGGAAGGGATAGATGTGCGTGGGCAGGCACTCAGTTGCGTGATCATCGACAAATTGCCGTTTGCCTCACCCGATGATCCTTTACTTAAAGCGCGTATTGAAGATTGTAAGTTGCAAGGCGGTGACCCTTTCTCGCAAGTGCAGATACCAGAAGCGGTAATTACGCTCAAGCAAGGGGTCGGGCGTTTGATTCGTGACAAGCGCGATCAAGGCGCGTTGATCATTTGTGATAACCGCTTAGTGACGCGCCCTTATGGCGCCACCTTTTTGCGCAGCTTACCGCCCATACCGCGCACGCGCGATCTAAATAATATTGACGACTTTTTGTCAGCCATTAATGCTGACCATACCGATGCAGATGTGACTGCATTGCAATCACCGATTGAGGGTTAAATGACGCTAAAAATGCTTGCCGTGGATACGGCCACGGAAAACTGCTCTGTTGCGCTGTCTATCGGCGATCAGATGATGGTGCGCAGTGACATTGCGCCGCGTGAACACACCAATAAAATCTTACCCATGGTCGATGAGGTACTCGCGGAGGCGGGCGTATCACTCACGCAACTCGATGCTCTCGCCTTTGGTCGCGGTCCAGGTAGCTTCACTGGCGTGCGAATTGGCATTGGGATTGCACAAGGTTTAGCGTTTGGTGCTGATTTACCCGTGCTGGGCGTATCGACGCTAGCGGCGATGGCAGAGCAAGCGCACCGCACTCATGGCACGACGCAAGTACTCACGGCGATTGATGCGCGAATGGGAGAGCTATACTTTGCCCAGTATCAACGTCAAGAAAATGGCGATTGGCTTGCGTTGGCTGATGAAGCGGTTGTCGCGCCTGACGCATTACGTCTTGAATCGACCGATGGTACGTGGGCACTGGCGGGAACCGGCTGGCCTGCCTATCCTGAATTAGCGAAAGGGTTGGATCTGACCACCACGGAATCGGGCGTGTTGTATCCACAAGCACAAGACATGCTGGCTATCGCTAAACACGCCTACCAGCGTGGTGAGGCTGTCGCCGCTGAGCTCGCGACGCCCACCTACTTGCGTGACAAGGTCACGTGGAAGAAGCTCCCCGGACGCGAGTAAGAGTCTGTTTGGGTCGGTTTGCCTCGCATAGGAAGCAAGTATGGTATCGATTAACGGAATTCCTTCTTCACCGCCTAACCGGCCGAATCAAACGCGGCGCCCTTCATCCTCGGAGAAAGCGTCGCGTAAACAAACCCCGCAAACGAGCCAAGTTGCCAAGGCAGTGCGGCAAAAGGTGCAACACGTCTCTGTCTCAGAGGCAGAGCAAGCTAAACAACATATTCAGTATGATTTACCCGATGGCCGCGGTCGTCAGGCGATGTCGTCTTACTTAGCGGTGCTTAACCATGCGCGGCGAGAGGAACTGCTGAACCTCGTCGGGGTCGATATCTATGTATGACGTCGAGAGAGGAGTACGTGTGATGAAGTTAATACCAATCGGATTGCTGATGATCGGGGCGCTACTGTTAACCGGTTGCAGCACCTTGCCTGACAGTTTAAAAGGTCGTATGGATCAGCCGGTAACTGAGTACTCGGTCGTAGCCAGTATGACCGCAGCCAATCAGGGTGAAGAAGTGCGCATGGGCGGTATGATTGCCAGTGTTGAAAACCGCGAAGCGGACTCGGTGGTCGAAATCGTCGCGTTGCCTACCTCGAGTGCTGGACGTCCCGATATAGGTGCGTCATCACTGGGTCGATTTAAGGCGGTTTTTAGCGGCTTTGTCGATCCTGCAGACTATGCGAAAGGGCGTCCTATTACGGTATTGGGTGAGTTTGTTGAGCAGCAAATGGGTAAAGTCGGGGACTATGAGTATGCCTACCCTGTGTTGTCAGTCAAAGGGCACCAGCTGTGGAACATTGAGCAAAAGGTTATCGATGACGATCGCCCCTATTGTTATGGGCTATATTGCTCGCGCGTTCGGGTAGGTGTCGGGACTGGTCGAGTTCAAAGCGTGATCACTTTACCCTAACCAATGATGCATACCCCACTGTCGGCGCAACTTGATGAGGCACTTCAAGCAAATCCAGCGATGATCGGCTTGTCGAGTGGATTAGAACCACTCATACTCTCACTGGCCTCAACGCGTGTCGCGGGAGCTGCCCGTCCGGCGGCAAGCGGTGCGCCTACTTTGGTCATGCTTCACGGTTGGCAAGATAACCTAGCCAGTTTTCATGCTCTGGTGCCTTATTTACCCAGCGAGTGGGGATTATTATTGTTTGATTGGCCCGGACACGGTCTGTCAGAACATAAACCGGGCGATTACTATTACCCCTTCTACGATTACTTGGATGATTTACACCAAGTGCTTCATCAACAGCGCTTCTCCGGCCCATTGATCTTGGTCGGTCACTCACTCGGTGGGCTGGTGGCGAGTTGCTATGCCGCTGCTTTTCCAGACCGCATTGCTGCACTGGTAATGATAGAAGCACTCGGCCCGATGGCTGAACCTGCTCAACAGATAACCAACCGATTGGCGAAAAGTCTTGATCAACGCTTAAAGCAGCGTCAAAAGCGCCAACGCTACTTTGATTCTGCATTTCAGGCGCTACAATTACGCGCGTCCATCAATAAAGTGGCGGCTGAACCGCTTTTGCCATTAGTCGCTCGCGGGTTGATGGAGACTCCTCAAGGTATCACTTGGCGACACGATCCTCATTTGCGCGGGGATGCGCTTTACCGGATGTCGCCCGCGCATTGTGAATCGATTATCCGGGCAATTCACTGTCCTGCTCTCGCCATTCGAGGAACGGATGGCTATCCTGCATTGCGTTCGCAGGATGCTCAGCAACGGATGCATGGGTTTCGCCAATTACAGGTGGTGGACCTGCCAGGTACGCATCACTGTCACCTTCAACAACCGCAACAGGCTGCATCGTGGGTAACAGATTTTGTGACCAAAATTCAAACGCGCACTTAAAATGCTCGTGTAAAAATAATGTTAACGCTATGGTGGACGGGTTAAACACCTGTTTGAATAGAATCTCGCGTCGATCGAAGCGGGCAGTATAGCCTGCAAGCTAACACATAGGAGAAAGCCAGTGGAAAAGGTTTGGCTTAATCGTTACCCGTCGGATGTGCCGGCGGAAATAGATCCAGATGCCCATCGCTCTTTGATTGAGATGTTTGAACACTCAGTGCAAAAGTTCGCTGACCAAACAGCCTTTATTAACATGGGCCAGGTCATGACCTTCCGAAAGCTCGAAGAGCGTAGCCGTGCATTTGCGGCGTATCTGCAAAACGAGCTGAAATTACAAAAAGGCGATCGTGTGGCGATCATGATGCCGAATTTGCTGCAGTATCCGATTGCGTTGTTCGGTATTTTGCGAGCGGGCTGTGTGGCGGTTAACGTCAACCCTTTATATACGCCGCGAGAGTTAGAGCATCAGTTGACTGACTCAGGTGCGAAAGCGATTGTGATTGTCAGCAACTTTGCTCACACCTTGGAAAAGGTGGTAGAGAATACACCCGTTAAGCACGTGATCCTTACGAGTTTGGGAGACCAGCTCCCTCGTGCGAAAGGCACGTTAGTGAACTTTGTGGTCAAGTACGTCAAGAAAATGGTACCGAAATACCATTTGCCGGACGCAACGTCGATGCGTAATGCGCTCCGCCGTGGCCGCCGTATGCAGTATGTAAAGCCTTTCTTAAAAGGTGATGATGTCGCTTTCCTCCAGTACACGGGTGGTACCACTGGATTGGCGAAAGGCGCTATCTTGACGCACCGCAACATGTTGGCCAACGTCTACCAAGCGAAAGGCACTTATCAACCGGTGCTAAATGTGGGCGAAGAGTTGGTAGTGACCGCGCTACCGCTTTATCACGTGTTTGCCCTAACCGTAAACTGCCTGCTGTTTATTGAAATGGGTGGACAGAACCTGTTGATCACCAACCCGCGTGATATTCCGGGCTTTATCAAAGAGCTACAAAAATATCCATTTACAGCGATTACAGGGGTGAACACCCTCTTTAACGCTTTGCTACACAACGAAGATTTTCATGAGTTAGATTTCTCCAACCTGCGCCTCACCGTCGGTGGCGGCATGGCAGTACAACGTGCTGTCGCAGAAAGCTGGAAAAAACTGACCGGTAAGCACCTCCTAGAAGGCTATGGCTTAACCGAGTGCTCACCGCTTGTGGCGGCGTATCCTTATGACTTGCGTGATTACAACGGGTCGATCGGTTTGCCCGTCCCATCTACGGAAGTCCGTATTGTGGATGAAAATCGTGAAGATGTCGCCGATAACCAACCGGGCGAATTGTTGGTGCGTGGTCCGCAAGTGATGCAAGGTTATTGGAACCGACCAGAGGCGACGCGTGAAAGTATCGATGAAGACGGTTGGTTGGCAACCGGTGATGTGGTGCAGTTTGATGATGACGGCTTCTTACACATTGTCGATCGTAAAAAAGACATGATCCTTGTATCAGGCTTTAACGTCTATCCCAATGAAGTGGAAGATGTGGTCGCCCTGCATGATAAGGTATTGGAAGTCGCCGCGATTGGTCAGCCAGACGAAAACTCAGGCGAAGTCGTTAAGATTTGTGTGGTGAAAAAGGATCCGTCGCTGACCCGTGATGATCTTATAGCGCACTGCCGTAAGCATTTGACCGGTTATAAAGTGCCTCGCGTGGTTGAATTCCGCGATGAGCTACCGAAAACCAATGTAGGTAAAATCTTGCGCCGTGAGTTACGCGATGAAGCCCCTAAGGCGCCGCAAAAAGCGTCTGCTTGATGCGCGCTGCCCGCGAAAAGGGTAAACTGGAGCGTAACGAATCACGAAATGCCGGCATTGCCGGCATTTTCTTTATAGGCTAACTTGTGAATTATCAACAAATCACATCACATCAACAACTTGTCGACGTATGCGCAAAAATGCGCCAGAAACCCGCTGTGATGGTCGATACCGAATTTGTGCGTACCCGTACGTTTTACGCGCAACTTGGGTTGGTGCAATTGTATGATGGTGAGCAACTTGTACTCATCGATCCGATTGAAATCGAGGATCTTTCCCCGTTGTGGGCATTGCTGGTTGACACCAATGTCACCAAAGTATTGCATGCCAGTAGTGAAGACTTAGATGTGTTCCAACACTATGCTGGTACCTTACCCACCCCTATGGTTGATACCCAGCTGATGGCTGCTTTTTTAGGGCACGGTGTATCAGAAGGGTTTGCGAGTTTGGTAAATACCTATGTGGGAGTGGCGCTTGATAAAGGCGAATCACGCACTGATTGGTGTGCGCGCCCACTAACCGATAAGCAAAAGCATTATGCGGCGGCGGATGTGTATTATTTGATGCCTCTGTACCAAGCGCTTGAGAAAGCCTTGGCAAAAACACAGTGGCAAGCGGCGTTGCAAGAAGAATGTACCCGCTTATGTGACAAAAAGCGCCAACCCAAAGAGGATTCGCTGGCATATCTTGATATTAAATACGCGTGGCAGCTGCAGCCGAATCAATTGGCGGTGCTCCAATCGCTTGCAAAGTGGCGCGCGAAAGAAGCACGACGTCGCGATATCGCGCTTAATTTCATAGTGAAAGAGCTTCACCTTTGGAAAATGGCGCGATTTGGAATTCGTAGCGTTGAGCAAATGCAAGCGCATGATTTTGATAAATTTGAGATTCGCTATCATGCCCAAACTTTGATCACGCTGGCGAAGCAAGCTGAGAAGCTTCCTAAAGCGAAGTGGCCACAACCCATCACGCGTTTAGTCGATGAGCCGGGTTACAAAGCCGTGATTAAGACGCTCAAAGAAAGCGTTCAACAGTGTGCGGATGAGCTGGGTTTTGTACCGGAGTTTATTGGCTCAAAGAAGCAATTGAATCAGCTGATCAGTTGGGTATGGCGAGAGCATAAAGCGGAAGACAAACGCCCAGACCTCGCACAAGGGTGGCGATATACTCTGATTGGCAAGCGCCTGATAGAGATGATTCCCAGTGCGCCAGTGACGCATTAAAAAAGCGGTGCTCAGCACCGCTTTTCTACAATCAGCGAACGAGGCTCACGCTTTAGCTCTCTTTCCCTTCTTCGGGCAAAGTCACATTTAACTCTAACACGGAAAGATCGTCGTCCCCTTGCTCGAGGCTCACGGAGACTTGCTCGGGACCGATATCCACATATTTACGGATCACATCTAAGATATCCTGCTTGAGCTGTGGCAAATAGGTTGGGGCAGGGCTATCTGCACTGCGTCGCTCCGCAACAATGATTTGCAGGCGCTCTTTTGCAATGTTGGCGGATTTTTTCTTGGCTGGCCGAAAGAACTCTAGCAATGCCACATTAGCCTCCAAATAAGCGTTTTAGAAAACCTTTGCGCTCTTCCTCAATAAAGCGGAATGGGCGCTCTTCGCCAAGCAATCTTGCAATGGCATCTTCATACGCTTGTCCCGCATCCGATTCTTGATCGAGAACCACGGGCTCGCCTTTGTTTGAGGCATGCAGTACTGACTGGCTTTCTGGGATGACCCCTAACAGTGGAATACGTAAGATTTCCTCAACATCCGACACACTGAGCATCTCGCCGTTGGTCACGCGGCTTGGGTTATAACGGGTGAGGAGCAAGTGGTGCTTAACCGGTTCCTCACCGTTTTCGGCGCGGCGAGATTTTGAATCGAGAATGCCCAGAATCCGATCAGAATCGCGCACCGAAGAGACTTCAGGATTGGTCGTGACGATGGCTTCGTCGGCAAAATAAAGAGCCATGAGGGCGCCAGCTTCGATACCCGCAGGCGAATCGCAGATGATGTATTCAAACCCAATCTCATCCATCTCTTTTAACACCCGTTCGACGCCCTCTTTGGTGAGTGCATCTTTATCACGAGTTTGTGAGGCTGGAAGAATAAATAGATTTTCAACCCGTTTGTCTTTGATCAGCGCCTGATTGAGGTTGGCTTCACCGTTGATCACGTTGACAAAGTCATACACCACGCGGCGCTCACATCCCATAATTAAATCGAGATTACGAAGACCAATATCAAAATCAATCACTGCGGTTTTTTTGCCAGCCATGGCAAGTCCCGTCGCGAGTGCTGCACTCGACGTGGTTTTACCAACACCGCCTTTACCGGAGGTAATTACAATAATTCGTGCCATTCCTCGTCCTTATTCTGTTATAGCGTGAGGGGGTCTATTTGTAAGCTTTCTTGATTGAGCGAGACCATGACGGGTCGCTCAATAAATTCAGATGGAATTTTGTCGCTTAGCCAGTAGCTACCGGCTACTGACAATAATTCTGATTGTAAATTCTGGCAATAAATACGCGCTTGTTGCTGGCCGCTGGCGCCGGCAATGGCTCTGCCGCGCAGCACGCCATAGATATGAATACTGCCATCAGCAATGACTTCCGCCCCGGCACTGACATGATTCAATACCACCAAGTCAGCATTTTTGGCATAGATTTGCTGTCCCGATCGTACCGGGTTCGTGACTACTTTAGTGGGGGTTTGAATCGGATCGGCAACACGAGATTGCTTGCTCGATTTGAGTACAGCAAGCCCCACCGATTTGGCTTGCTGGCGGGTATCGTTATGCGTGACGCCAGTAAGGCCGACTAAAATCATCCCAGTTTCACTTAAGCAGTGCTTTAAAGCGGTGAGATCTGGGCATAGCTTTAAACGGCTGACATCCGCCACCACAGGCGCGCCTTCAAAAAATGCGGGGGCTTGAGAAACCTTATCAGCCAAAATGGCGGCCGCTTCAGTAAAATTGTCATCCACAAGATGAAGAACAGACAAAGTAAAAGTTGAGCCTTTCAACTCCGGGTGTTTGTGCATGTTGTTTGATTCCGGTTATATCGTTGAAACGCGAGTCAGACGCGCATTATCAGACGTTGGATAGCATGGTATATTCACAGCATCGATGCGGCAAGCAGGGTTTGATATTCGGCGGACATTGCCCCCTAATTTTGGCGATTTCTTGTCATGGTGCGCGATGTGAGCCGCGTTTAGTGAGCATTGTGTGACACATTTTGCGGCAAAGCCTAACAAACCTTAACTCGTCGATGACACTATTTCGCCATCGTTATGGCATGCTGATGAGGACATTGAGATGTATTGCGCAATTTATCGTAGCAAAAAGAAAGAAGGCACCTATCTTTATGTACCGGGGAGAGATAAATTCGATGATGTGCCAGAAGCATTAATGAACAGTTTTGGACAACCAGAGTTTGCCATGATGATTGATCTCGGTAAGCGAGAAAAACTTGCGGTTGTTGATATTGAGAAAGTGAAACAAAGTCTGCAAAACGAAGGGTTCTTTCTACAATTACCACCGCCACCGGATGCGGCGTTGCAGGCTATCCGAAACAAGAATGAAAAATTGTAATTAGGGAAGCGTATGCGCAAAGGTTTGATTTCAGCATTGGTTGCAGCCTCAGTTTTTACCTCGGGGCCGCTATTTGCAAAAGAAGGGTTTGATCAGTACGTCGAATCATTGAAAGAGGAAGCGCGTCAAGCAGGGATTGATGACGATATACTGGCACGCGCGTTTGCTGGCATTGAGTATCATGAACGGGCGGTCAGTGCCGATCGAAATCAACCTGAGCGGCGTTTAACCTTGGATGAATACATTCCCCGCGCCGTACCGGATTGGAAAGTCGATCAGGCGAAAGCGCTGTATAAAAAACATTATGCGGCGCTAAAAAAAGTCGGTGAGGAATATCAGGTTCAGCCTCGTTTCATTGTAGCCTTGTGGGGCGTGGAAAGTAATTTTGGCAAACTGCAAGGCAACTACAATGTTATCGAAGCACTGGCCACATTGGCTTATGATGGGCGTCGAGAAACCTTTTTCCGCCAACAAACAATGGCAGCACTGACCATATTGCAAGAAGGGCATATTGCGCCTGAAAACATGAAAGGTTCATGGGCCGGTGCAATGGGGCAAAGCCAGTTTATGCCGACGTCTTTCCTTCATTATGCGGTTGATGGGAACCAAGATGGTAAAAAAGATATTTGGCAAACGGAAGCTGATGTCTTTGCTTCTGCGGCGAACTATCTAAAACAAGCTGGCTGGGACGATACGTACACATGGGGACGCCAAGTTAAATTACCAAAGCATATAGATAGGAATAAACTTGGTGTCGAAAGTAATAAGGCGCTGTCATTGAATCAATGGCAAGCATTAGGTGTAACGCGTCTTAATGGCCAAGCGTTGCCGAATGTCGATATTCAAGCTTGGTTGATTCAGCCTGATGATGAACTTGGACGAGCTTATTTGGTTTATAACAATTATCAAAGCTTGTTGAAATGGAACCGTTCGCACTACTTTGCGTTAGCAGTCAGTCATTTGGCAGACCGGATAAAGTTTGGTTAATGGATGATGACAGAGTTTTACGAATCAGATAAAAAAAAGAGGCCGTCCGGCCTCTTTTTTTATCTTTATGTGCAACACTTAGGCTTGTTGGCCAGGGATCAAGAAGTCTTCTAATTTCGCGCTACCATTTTCGGTTGCTTCACGGATCACTTTCGGCATACGACCTTGACCGGTCCATGTTTTTACCGAGCCGTCGCTATCAGTGTATTGATATTTAGCAGGGCGTGCCGCGCGCTTGCCTGTTGATTTAGACTTGCTTGCACCACCTAATAATTTCATGAGTTCATCAGGTTCAATACCATCGGCGATTAACATCTCACGGTATTTTTCTAGTTTCGCTAGGCGTGCTTTTTCTTCTTCTTGCGCTTGACGCTCAATCTCTTCACGTTCTTCAACGACGGTTTGCAGCTTTTCTAACGCTTCTTTAAGTTGCTCGGCGGTCATTTCTTTCGCGACAGCACGTAAGCTGCGTAGGTTAAGTAACGCTTTCATTGCATCAGACATTATTGGGTTCCTATTTGATTTATATGTTAATTGAACGGATGGTAACAGTATAAGTG
>NZ_MUFK01000021.1:0-51471 GCF_001996085.1 Salinivibrio sp. PR5 | reverse complement strand
GTAGTTAACAAATAATGTATGCGCAATATCTCCAAGCATAAATTTGAAACCAATAGGCTATTACCGCATCAGCCACCAGCGCATTAAGCGTTTGTACCAGCGGTTGTACGGCGGTTTGACTAAAAAGCTGGTGTCCCATTTATCGCGGGTGAGGACGGTTTTACTGTGGCTAAAGGTGTAAAAGCCTTCAATACCGTGGTAATGCCCCATGCCGGAATCGCCAATGCCGCCAAAAGGCGCATCTTCGGCAGCAACATGAAACAAGGTTTCATTAATCCCCATCCCGCCGGCGTGAAGCTGTGTGGTGACTTGCGTGCGTTTCTTCGCATCATTGCTCATCAAATACAACGCGAGCGGTCGCGGGCGCGCCTGAATATAACGCAACGCCTCAGAGAAATCTTGATAGGTAACCACAGGCAGAAGCGGGCCAAAAATCTCTTCTTGCATCACCCGCATATCATCGGTGACTTGGGTCAACAACTGGGTTGGCCAACGTCTTTTTTCTGCGGTCGGCATGGTTTGTTGGTCGAGTGCACACCAGCGACGCGCCCCCTTATCAAGGGCATCTTGGAGCGTTTCTTGTAGCCGTGTCGCTTGAGTTTGATTAATGATCTGGCTGTAATCCGGATTGGTTTCAAAGTCAGGGTATAGAGCTCGAAATGCCCGTTGATAGGCGTGGATAAAGGCCTCTTGGCGATGCTCAGGGCAAAGCACATAATCGGGAGCAACACATATCTGCCCGGCGTTTAAACACTTACCATAAATGAGCCGCGATACAGCGATATCCATGTCAATCTGATCATCAATAATCACCGGTGACTTGCCTCCCAATTCGAGGGTCACTGGTGTCAAATTATCGGCTGCAGACAGCATGACTTGTCGTCCAACCTGGGTTGAGCCGGTAAAAAAGAGGTGGTCGAACTCTAACTCGGTAAAACGGCGTGATACTTCAACTTCCCCTTCAATCACAGCCACTTCAGTTGGGCTAAACACCTCAGAGATTAACGCGCGTAATTCCCGATTGGTGTTAGGCGTGAACTCCGAAAGCTTAAGCATTACGCGATTGCCGGCCGCCACCGCACAAATCAGCGGACTCACGGCCAGCATGATCGGAAAATTCCAAGGCACGATAATCCCAACTACGCCTTTGGGTTGTTGATGCACCACTAATTGCGTTCCCAGCAGAGTTATCCCGGTACGCCGCTTTTGCGGCTTCATCCATCGTTTTAATCGACGACGGGTGTAATCAATCTGGTGTAGCAGAGGCAGAATGTCGGCTATTTCCGTATCAACGGGGGCTCGATAGCCATAATCATCACTCAAGGCTTGTTGTAACGCAGACGATTTTTGCTTGATGGCCTGACGCAAGCGCAGTAGCGCATCTCGCCGATGAGGGTAATCTAAAAATGGTACTTGAGAGGCCTGCGCTTTCTGCGCGTCGAACGTCTCGCGCATCCTTCTCACATCTTCCAACCATTGAGATCCTGACTCCGTCATTCGTGTCTCCTGATTATCAACATTACTGCCCTCATCACTCATTGATGACACAGCCAATCCTTTCACGCAATAGCACGTGCTCCCCCACAACGAGTGTTTACTTTCACATCACTCAATAAAACAGATCGATATCATGATAATGATCACAATAGATCTTATTTTCCCTTATTTTTTGTGAGGGATAACGAAAACGCAACAAAAAGTAACACGCATTTCACGACTCGGCTATAACATACGCCTCGCCTAACAAATAAGACAATAAGGTCCACTCACTTAAACAGCCTGAGTGGGAGTCATCACTGTCCCGACAACATACCAATGAGCCAATTAAAACGATGAAACGATCCCAAGACATTACCGATGCAGTTGGTCAAACCTTCTCGATCCGTGTCAATGGCGAGACGGTTCCTGCCATCGCTGGAGAAAGCGTGCTAAGCACCTTGCTTGCGAGCAATATCCGTGCGCTATCTAAAAATGATTATGGCCGATTAGCCAGTGCCTATTGCGGCATGGGCGTATGCCATTGCTGTACGCTGGAAATCAACGGCCGCCATAAACAACGTGCGTGCCAAGTCGCAGTCCAGCCGGATATGGATGTCCGCACAGAAGCCAACATTGTAGTTGAGAGCAAGGATCTTGAACGCAGTACCGTCGAGCAAGGAGAAACCCATGTCTAAACCTGTTGTTATTGTTGGTGCTGGACCTGCCGGCTTGTCTGCCGCGGTCACACTGGCCAAGCACAAGGTCGCGAGTATTATTGTTGATGAAGCGCCCAAACCCGGTGGCGTCGTCTACCGTGGTCCATGGCGAGATGCTGACGCGCTGCCTCACTTGGATGACAAATGGAAGGCCACTTCACAGTCCCTGCGCGAACAATATCGCCAGCATCAGGATTTGATTGACCTACGTAGTTTGACACGGGTACTGGGGCCAATGGCGGATCAACACCTCCTCACTGCTCATGAAGACACGCTATCAACGATTGACTATGAGCAGTTGATCCTCGCCACCGGTTGCCAAGAGCGCAGCATTCCCTTTCCCGGCTGGGATATGCCTGGGGTGATGCTTCTCGGGGGTATCCAACTTCAAATAAAAAGCGGCTTGGTGCGTCCCGGTCACCGCTGTGTAATTACCGGCACAGGGCCTTTGCTTGTCTTGGTTGCTTGTCAGCTTCACAAAGCCGGTTGTGATATCGCGGGCATCTATGAAGCGGCGCCATTCAAAGACTTGGCACGTGAAACGCTCGCCCTCCTCAACCGTCCACAGCTCGCGCTAGATGGCCTCTCGATGATGATGTATCTCAAACGCCACCATATCCCGATGCATTACGGTTGGGGCGTAGTCAAAGCCTCAGGTGACCCTCAAGTCGAGCAAGTTACGGTAGCCCCCTACAGTAAAGACTGGCACCCAGATGTTAGCCGTGCCGAAACCATAAATGCTGATTTGCTTGGTGTGGGTTACGGCTTTGCGGCACGCTCTCAGCTTGCGCAACTAATGGGACTAGATATGCAGTACGATCACATGAGCGGGGCGATCCCCGTGGTGGACGAGTGGCAACGAGCCAGTGTCGACAATGTTTACTGCGCCGGTGATACCGTGAAATTTGCCGGCGCAGAAGCCGCCATGTTGGAAGGAAAGATTGCGGCGTACTCCGCACTGAAGGCACGCAATATTTCAATGCCTAATCTTGACAATGAGTTTAAGGCTCTGCGTCATCAGCTCGAAAAGAGCTACCGTTTCCGTAAAGGCTTTGATACGGCAGGCTACCGTCGCCCAGGCCTGCTCAGTTTGCCGGAAAAAGACACAGTGATCTGTCGCTGCGAGCAAGTGAAAAAGGCGGACATTGATAACGCCATCAATCAAGGCGTCAAGGATGTGATTACGTTGAAAATGCGTACCCGCGTTACCATGGGTGACTGCCAAGGAAAAACCTGTGCGCACTACTGCTACGACCGACTCAATGAGAGCACGACGTCGCCTCAGCCTTTGATTCGCCCTCGATTCCCACTCGACCCTATTCCTTTTGCTGCGTTGGAGGATGACGCATGAAACAGTACGACATCGTAATTTGTGGCGGCGGCGTGATCGGCGCATCGGTGGCTTACCATTTAAGCCGCGAGCGCGACTTATCCATCGCGGTTGTCGATTATAAATACCCCGGAAACGCCTCACGTGCGTCAGCCGGTGGCCTATGGGCGATGGGCGAGTCAACCGGCCTTGGTTGCGGCGTTATCCTGTTTAAAACCCTTTCTAAGCAGATGCAAGAAAGCGGCGAAGGTGGATCACCAGAGATCAAACCGCACATTATGCCCAAACCCTTCTTCGATATGGCGATGCTATCTAACCAGCTCTATCCGGCATTGTATGATGACCTGATGACGCATCACGGTGTGGACTTTAAGTTTGAGCGTACCGGTCTGAAGTTTGTCATGTTTGATAAATACGACAAACTCTATGCCGAGCACATTGCGGCAGCCATACCTGATCGCCAAGAGCATGTCCGCTGGGTGTCTCAAGAAGACCTTCACGCACAAGAGCCTAACGTGTCGCGCGCTGCCATTGGTGCGATGGAGTTTGAGGGGGATCACCAAATCAACCCCTATCGCCTCAACGAGGCCTATTTGGAAGCAGCACGGCAAAACGGTGTCGAGCTATATCTCAATACCAAAGTTACGGGTGTGGTGAGACAAGGTAACCGCGTTGTCGCGGTTGAAACAGAAAACGGCAAGCTAGGTTGTGGCACTATGATTAACGCGGGTGGCGCATGGGCGGAAAAACTTAGCTTGTGGGCGACGGGCATGCCAATGCCTGTCTTCCCAGTCAAAGGCCAAGTGATCGTCTCCGAGAAGCTACCGAAGCTTTTAAATGGCTGTTTAACCACCAGTGATTGTTACATCGCTCAAAAAGATAACGGCGAAGTCTTGATTGGCTCAACCACCGAAGAGCGTGGTTTTGATACCACCACAGACATCAAGTACATCAAGCAGCTGGCACAAGGCGCCATGAAGTCTATCCCCGAGCTGAAAAAGATGAATATCAAGCGCTGCTGGGCAGGCTTGCGTCCGGGCTCACCGGATGAACTGCCAATTCTTGGTGCAGTGCCGGGTATTGACGGTTACCTCAATGCATGTGGGCATTTCCGTACCGGTATGTTGACCTCTGCCATCACCGGAAAGGTGATGAACGAAGTGGTACGTGGTCTACCAACGACCATTGATCTTGAACCCTTCTCCTACACGCGCTTCTTGAATGACCAAGGAAAAATGATCGGTAACTATCATCTTGAAGTCGCGTTACCTTAATTCCAATTACATGGACCCAACCACTAAAGCCTGCCTCAGTGCAGGCTTTTTTTGTTACTAAGCTGTAACTTAGCGCTGATTTCCAAGCCGAATTTAGCGTGATAGACCACAGAACGCCGTTCGATTATTTGGCAAATATTGTCGCTTTATTGATCACAGGCTTATACTGGTTTTATCGCTGTGTTTGTCAGCAATCTTCGCTGTTATCGATAGGAAATGTGGTAGGCATGAACGACGAGCCATCAAAAAACGCAATACTGACGGAAAGTGGCACTAACGAGCTCGAGATCATCGAGTTTCACCTTATGAAACAACTTCCGGACGGCAGTACAAAAACCTGTTACTACGGGATTAACGTCGCCAAAGTCCGTGAAGTCATTCAAGTGCCTGAAACAACCGATTATCCCAATGCACAGCCTCATATGATTGGCGTGTTTTCTTCTCGTGAAAAGCTCACTCCCCTGATTGATCTTGCAGGGTGGTTAGGGGTGCCAACCCGCCCAGAGAAAGACAATAAGTTTGTGATTGTCACCGACTTTAACAACATGACGAATGGTTTTTTGATCGACAGTATTAGTCGCATTCACCGTATCTCATGGGAAGCGGTAGAATCACCCAGTCAATTCCTAGAAGCTGGAGAACAAGACTGTGTGGTTGCGGTGGTTCGCAAAAACAACAACCTCATCATGATTCTCGACTTTGAAAAAATCATCGCCGACATCAACCCCGAGTTGAGCATGGAGAAATATGATGTAACCCAAGACCGCAGCGTCAATATTTCTGAAACCAGTGCGAAAAAGCGAGAAGCAAAAACCGTATTGGTGGTTGATGACTCTGCCTTTATCCGCAGCCTGATCGAAAATACGCTACGTTCAGCGGGCTACAATATTTTGTCTGCGAAAGACGGTGGCGAAGCCTTTGAGAAGCTGATGGAGTTTGAGAAAATTGCGAAAGAAGAAGGTGTGGCGATCACTGAATTTGTGGATGCCATTATCTCAGATGTCGAAATGCCACGCATGGATGGTATGCACTTGGTCAAGCGCTTGCGTGAACAAGACACCTACAAAACCATGCCTATCGTGATGTTCTCCTCCATCATGAGTGAAGACAACCGCGCTAAAGCCTTACAGCTTGGTGCCAATGACACCATTACTAAGCCAGAAATTGGTCGCATGGTAGGACTAGCAGATAAGTATATCTTTGGTGCCCCACTCGACGATTGATAACGCGAGCACTCGCCTACCACGCCCGTGGCTCTCACCGCAACAAAAAAAGGCTGCCGTCAAGGCAGCCTTTTGATTATTCAATTAATTCAAAGGTTAGTGGCTTGTGATCCGCTATGCGACTGATAACGTCGGCCATTGAAATAGGCCTTTGCGGCTTGGTTTACCTTCGGCGCCAACAGTAGGCCAGAGACCATGGTCGGCACCGCCATCAATCCGTACGCTCCGATCAAGAACAAGAACACCACATCTAGCGACACCACTGCCCCCAGCACGACCAGTGAGAGATACAGATACTTGTAGTACTGGCCGGCTTTTTCACCGAACAAATACACAAAGCACTTATAGCCGTAATACCAGAAGGTAAAGACGGTGGTAAAAGAGAGGATCAGCACTTGTGCCGCTAGCAACCACGCGCCTAGTGCACCAAACGCCGCTTTGAAAGCCGCCATGGTCAAACTCACGCCTTGCATGCCCTCAGATTGATCGAGCACACCAGTGACGAGAATGACTAAGGCAGTACAGCTACAAACAATCAAGGTATCGATGATAGGACCTAAACTCGCCACCAAACCTTCACGCACAGGCTCATTGGTTTTCGCCGCACTGTGTGCCATGACTTCAGTGCCAATCCCTGCCTCATTAGAAAAGGCACCACGACTCACACCGATGATGATCACACTTAGTACTCCACCAAACATCGCATCCGGTGAAAACGCACTGGCAAATATAGACTGGAACACACCGGGCACACGTTCCGCATTAAGCGCCAACGCGGCTATCGCCATGACCATATAGCTTCCCGCCATCAAAGGCACCAAAGCCCCAGCGACGTCAGCGACACGCTTAAGGCCACCCCAAATCACCATGCCGACGAACACGGCGAGAACAATGCCCATTCCCCACGAGAAGGCACTGCTCTCTAACCAAGCGACCCCCGGAAACAGTTGAGTTTGCACCACAGCGCCGAGTTGGTTGATCTGAAATGACGGCACAAATCCCATCAAACCTGCAATGGCAAACATCACCGCCAACCATTTAAACTTCGGGCCCAACCCATGCTGAACCGTATACATGGGGCCACCGTGTACATTTCCCTTGGCGTCTTTGTGGCGGTACATGACTCCCAGTGTGCAGGTGTAGAACTTAGTCGATACCCCCAGTAACGCGGTAAGCCACATCCAAAAAACCGCTCCCGGCCCCCCCGCACTCAGCGCCAACGCGACACCCGCGATATTGCCAAGGCCTAGCGTACCGGACAGTGCAGCCGCTAAGGCTTTGCGATGAGATAAATCACCATGACCGCTGCCATCATCCACTTTACCGGTTAATAGCTTGACGCTATGCGCCATATAACGAAAAGGTGTGAGCTTTCCGTATAGGGTGAAAAACAATCCGCCACCGACCAGTAAGATCAGCATCGGTTTTCCCCAAATAAAGCCTACAAAGGCATTAATCCATTCTTCAATCATGTCTCGCATCCTTTCTTGATGCTTGGCTAATTACTTTGCTCTCTAGACTCCGGCCTAGTCGATGCACGCCAACCAGCAAAATAATTAGACCATAAAGCAATAAATTCTTACTGGCGTGACTAAAAACCCATCCAAACTACGGCGAAATCCGTAATTTCGCGACAAAAACCCGGCCAATACGTGACTTATATCTCATTAGTAATGCACTGAGGTGAATAATTACCGTAGCACTTTGATTTGAACACAAATAAATAAACCGACCCGCACCTAACCAAAGCAACACGGGCACAAAACGTTTAACCTTACTTTTCGCCGGTGTTTAGTCCCAGTGCCATTCGCTATACTTCGCGCGTCTTTTGAACCCACAATCCATGCACTGGATTTACGCTCCAGCCAGCAAGAGGAAACAACATGTCCGCCTACGTTATTTGTGCGCTTTATAAGTTCGTCACCCTTGATGACTACCAAGATCTTCGTACCCCGCTGCAAGAGGTGATGGAAAAAAACCAAGTGCGCGGCACGCTACTGCTCGCTAAAGAAGGGATTAACGGCACCGTCGCCGCCCGCCGTGAAGGCATTGATGCCCTGTTTGCTTGGTTTAAAAACGATGCTCGCCTTGCGGACATTGACTACAAAGAGTCTTTTGAAGACAGCCAACCTTTCAATCGCACCAAGGTAAAGCTGAAAAAAGAAATCGTCACCATGGGTGTTGAGGGGATTGATCCTCGCCATACAGTCGGTACCTACGTGAAGCCGACGGAATGGAACGATCTGATTAGCGATCCTGAGGTGCTGGTCATTGATACACGGAACGACTACGAAATTGAAATCGGGACCTTTGAGCGCGCGGTTAACCCTCACACCGAAAGCTTCCGTGATTTTCCCGAGTATGTAGAAAAGCACCTCGATCCAAGCAAGCATAAAAAAGTCGCCATGTTCTGTACCGGTGGCATTCGGTGCGAAAAATCAACGGCCTTTTTGAAGGAAAAAGGCTTTGACGAGGTCTATCACTTGGAAGGAGGGATCCTAAAATACCTCGAAGAAGTGCCTGAGAGTAATAGCCTTTGGAATGGCGAGTGCTATGTGTTTGATGGCCGCGTGGCGGTAAATCATTCGCTCGAGAAAGGATCGTACGCGATGTGTAATGCATGCCGCCTACCGATCACCAAAGCCGATATGGAAAGCGAGCACTACGAGCAAGGCGTATCCTGTCCAAAGTGTCATGACAAGCATACCGAGGAGCAGAAAGCGCGTTTTCGTGAGCGCGAACGTCAAGTGCAACTGGCTCGCGAGCGTGGAGAGCAACACGTGGGCGGCGAAGCAAAACATATCATCGAAGCGCGGCGTGCGATGAAAAAGCAAAAGAAACAAGCACAGAAGAAAGACGCTTAATCAGTCCATAACTGATACGAGACTTTACACGGCACGCAATGATAGCGTGCCGTTTTCGTTTCTATCTCCTCTCCTGCTAGGCTATAGTCGTCATTGACGATACCTAAGCGAATCATACCGATACGCACACGGATGGCCTGCAAGGAGAACATGTGATCGTTGGCCCACTCTACGCGCTCATCGGCGCTGCGCTCGTTTTAGTGACGGTTTGGACACCTTGGCTTGCTCTCGATGTGCTGCTGCTTTGGAGTGGCATCGCCTTTATTGCCGTCAGTTTTGCATACTGGCGTAATCAACCGCGCCTTTTTCGCAAGCGATACACTGGCCAACTCCCAACCCTCATCCATGGGGTATTTGCGCCATTTTTCGTTTGCACGCACCTTTATAATCGCTGGGCACGTCATCGTGATACCGAGCCTGCTATTCAAAAAATTGCATCCGGGCTTTATGTTGGCGCGCGGCTGACTCGTCACGATCTGAACTACATTCAAACTCAAGGCATTGGCGGCATTTTGGACGTGACCGCTGAATTTGAGAGCTTAAACAGTTTTAGCGAGACCCGTGAAATCAGTTACCTCTCGGTGCCTGTCCTCGATCATGCATATCCTTCCCGTAGCCAATTGATGAGAGCGTTGCAGTGGATCCATCAGCAACGCATGCGTGGCGAGACCGTGGTGGTGCACTGTGCGTTAGGCCGTGGTCGCTCTGTGATGGTGGCTGCGGCATATTTATGGGCCCTAGAGCCGGACAAAAACCTCAACAGCGTACTAAACAGCATCCGCTCAATACGTCCCAAAGCACAGCTTAATCGGCGCCAATTTCGGGCACTATCACGCTTCCAGCAAGACGGCGCATTAAGACTTGATCGACCCATTGCTTGGATTATCGCCAACCCAGCAGCGGGTGGTGGTAAGTGGCAAAAGCACAAACGGTATATTCAAGACTATTTAGGCGAAGGCTATCGCGTGGTGGTCCATCATACTCGCCACAATCGACGTACCTATCAACTTGCGTGTCGCGCCGTGGCACACCATGCCGATGTCGTGATTGCCGCAGGCGGGGATGGCACAGTCAATGCGGTAGCGCGTGCGCTGATTAATACCGACACGCCGCTCGGGGTACTGCCCCTTGGCACCGCCAATGCGCTTTGTCATGCACTTTGGGGGATCAAATCGAAATTCCTCAGCATTGATGCCGCTTGTGAGGTGATTCTCGATGGCATCCCTAATCGCATCGACACCGCACGTTGCAATGGCCGTGTCGCGTTATTGGTTGTAGGTGTTGGCTTTGAGCAGCAAATGATCCGCTATGCGGCGCGTGAACAAAAAAACCAAAGTGGGCAATGGGCCTATTTGCAAGGGTTACTGGGTGCGGCAAATCAAAATGCCAAAATGACCTTATCGATTCGTATCGATAAGCAGCCCTCTCAAACCATTGAAACCACCAGCATGGTTATTGCCAATGCCGCCCCAATGACGACCTTGCTTGCCCAAGGCCGTGGTCAACCGAATCACGCGGATGGCAAGCTCGACGTCACTTGGTTGACCCCATCGGCAACCAAGACTGGTGCGGTTCTCTCGCTCGCTGAGCTCGCCCTTACCAGCTTACTCGATACACCCGTCGGTCGCTTCACACATCACCAACAGGCGACCCATGTCGCCGTGCGCTTTCCGCATACCACCGACTATGTCATCGATGGGGAAATTTATCGCGACCGTAAGCTCGACATTCGTATTCAGCCGCGATCGCTATCGATCCTTTCTCCCGCTGTTGAGGACGAAGAGACTGAGTGATACTGATTCAGTTTGTTGTATAGCGTTTTAGGGCTAATACCAAGCACTTCAGCCGTGCGCGTTTTATTGCCATCACAACGGGCCAAGGTTTGGGTAATCGCTAAGCGCTCTAGCGCGTCTAACGTCAGCGATTCGGGTAACATGATCGCCGTCGATGTGTTGGTAGGCATGATCACCGCTTGCGGTAAGTCATCGGGCAAAATCGTCTCAGCACAAAGCAAATAGCCATGCTCAATCGCATGCTTGAGTTCGCGAACATTGCCGGGCCAACGGTGGGCATTTAAGCGTTTTATCGCTTGAGGGTCGATCCCCTTCTGGGTGTGAAATTGATGATTGAGTTCGGCCAAAAAATGGGTCGTCAGTGCTTCAATGTCTCCCTCTCTCTCCCGAAGGGGTGGCACATTGACCACAAACTGAGCTAAGCGATAGTAGATATCTTCACGCAATCGTGAGGATGCGATTGCTTGTTGTGGGTCTCGGTTAGTCGCCGCGACAAGACGAACATTGGCGCGTTGATTGTGTGTCGAGCCCACTGGGCGATATTCTCCGGACTCCAACACACGTAGCAACTTTACCTGCAGCGCTTGTGGCATTTCGGTGATTTCATCAAGAAAGACGGTGCCGCCTTCCGCTTGATGAAAAATACCCGCGTGATCTTGGTGTGCCCCTGTAAATGCGCCTTTCACATGACCAAACAACTCGCTCTCTATCAACTCAGGGCTCAGTGCCCCGCAGTTAATCGCCATAAAGGGGGCGTTAGGGTCACAACCTAATCGATGTAAGGTTTTCGCAACATGCTCTTTACCCACCCCACTCTCGCCAACAATCAATACGTTAGCACCGGTTGGACCCAGCCGTTTTAAGACTCGATACAAATGCCGCATGGGCGATGAACTGCCGAGCAAGTATCCGAACTGGTTCGCTTGACTCGTCAATATCGGTTTACTCGCTCGACAAGATTGTCCTTGCTGCATCAGCGTGTCATCAATAAACGCTTGAACCAACTCGGGATCCACGGGCCGCCGAAAAACCGTCGCGACACATTGTTGCGCCTTGGCATTCCAGTCGGGATGCGGGTCGCCACGGCTGAGTAAAAGCCACTCGGTGTCAGGCGATTGTTCCATCCGTTGCCAGATAAGCTCCGCATCGTCTCCCAATTCATCAAGATCACACACCACCAGATCCGCAGGCGCGGCTTGCCACGCCCGAAGTCCCTGCTTCACGTCCGTAACTCGTGTCGTGTCGGCATCTGCCTGACGCACTATGTCGCTCATCCAGTTTATATCTTGCTCGCTTAACAAAAGAGCGACAGAAATCCGAGACATCACCGAGCCTCCTTGATGGGTGTTTGGTTACCGTGCCATAGGCAGACGGCTCTCTCAACAATGAAAGTCATTTTTACAGGTTTATATGTAAAAATTACAGATCGCTTGACTTAGCTCTCAGCTAGAAAAAACAAAAACTATTTATTTTTCAGGTAATTGTAATATTGGCATAGCCTTCGCAATAGATTCTTTCAGCAACACCACGAGGTTGCTCAAATTCATCAAATAAGGAGGGTTCAATGAAGACGACTCTGCAAGGTCGATTTCATCCTTTATTTGTCGCAATGGGGTTTGCACTTGCACTGGGTGCCACCAGCGCGCATGCAAGCAGCAACAATCAATGGCAAGATCAAGCCAAAGACGCTTGGATTGACGGTAAAGCTGAAACCATGCTGTTGGTAAACACAAACCTCAATAATTTCGATATCGACACAGATGTAGAGCAAGGTGTGGTGATACTCACAGGTCAAGTGGATACTGAACTGGATAAAAGCTTGGCCAGTGGATTGGTCGAAAAAATAGACGGCGTGTCCGGGGTTAAAAACGAACTCACTGTCTCGCAACAAGCAAGCCAAGCCGCCGATCTTGGCCAGACCGTGGTCGATACCAAAATTGCGGCGTCACTGAAGACAAGTTTGCTACTCGACCCAGACATCAGCGGCACCAACATCGAAGTGTCTGTTGATGATGGCGTTGCCACACTCTCTGGCGAGGTGAAAAGCGATGCGGCCCGCGATTTAGCCATATTAATGGCGGAAAACGCACAAGACGTGGAACGTGTGGTTGATAATCTTGAAATTACCGGAAATGCATAAGCCATGACGTTAAGCGTCATCAAATGCCACTGACTTAACCGAGGAGGTGTTATGCGCCGCCAAGAGATGATTGATAAGTTCCATGAACGCTTACACAGCTGGAACCAAGAAATTGATAAACTTGAAGCAAAAGCTGATGTTGCCTCCGCGCATGCAAAAGCGGAATATCGCGAAACCATAGAGCATTTACGCGCCCGCAAAGCACAAGCGAAAACGCGCATCGATGAATTGCAAGATGCAAGCGATGAGGCATGGGATGAAATAAAACAAGGGGCAGAGCAAGCTCTCGGTTCGCTGAAAAGCGCCTATGACTCTGCCAAGCAGAAATTCTAACTTTGCCATGAAAGCAATAAACGCCGCTCCTCGGGGGCGGCTTTTTTATGTCGCTATGTTAAGGTGAGCCTTGTTGAGGGCAAGGAGGAACAATCATGCAGGCTCCCGCACTGTTCATAGCGATTTTAAGCGTATTTGGCGCAATGTGTGCCATTCAATTTGGCGCTTCGTTTGCCAAACAGCTATTTCCTCTAGTGGGTCCTGTGGGCACATCAGCATTACGTGTCGGCTTTTCGGCATTGCTACTCTGCTTCGTCTTTCGGCCTTGGCGCCAATGGCCGCGAGGCCGACATTGGCGAGCCATCATCGTCTACGGCAGTTGTCTTGGCGGCATGATGTTACTGCTCTATCTAGCCATCGAACGGATCCCGCTTGGCATTGCGGTAGCACTTGAATTTACCGGCCCGTTGCTCGTGGCGTTGCTGTCCATTCGACGGGCGCGTGATAGTCTGTGGGTTATCTTAGCGGTGGGCGGGGTCATCACCCTCTTACCCGATCTTTCTGGTGTGGATGCACTTGATCCGATTGGCGTCGCTTACGCGCTTGCTGCGGGAGGCTGTTGGGCAGGCTACATCCTTTTTGGCCAAAAAGCAGGCAACCTTGCGCCCGGTGGTGGTACGGTGGCATTGGGTATGAGTATTGCCGCTTTGTATCTAGTACCAGCCGGTTATATCGCGACCGATGGCGCCATTTTGCAATGGCATTTATTGCCTTTAGGGATTGCTGTCGCGTTGATCTCTAGCGCCATCCCTTATTCGTTAGAGATGATTGCCCTTCGTAATATGCCCAAGCAAACCTTTAGTGTCATGATGAGCTTAGAGCCTGCCGTGGCAGCGATGGCGGGCTTGTTGGTACTCGACGAACAGCTTGCGCTTCGTCAGTGGCTAGCCATTGCTATGGTGATCACCGCATCACTCGGCAGCACATTATCGGCAAGACGCTCACGCACCCATTAAACAAATAGGCCAGCCGACAGGTGCGTAAACTAAAAAAGGTGCCATCATGGCACCTTTTTCATCTTAGTTCGAGTCTTGTTGCAATCCAGCCGTGTTAGCTCGCTTCACTGAGCGGCACGGTACGCACACTGCCTCGCTGTTGCTCAATATAATCCGCAATCGCGGCTTGTTGTTCTTCGGAGAGATATAAGCCGAGTTTAGTTCGACGCCACAGTGCATCTTCGGCGTGCTGCACAAATTCGTACTTAATCAAATAGTTGAGCTCAGCCTGATACACACCGTCTGCAAATCGACGACCCATGTCCGCTTCGCTTTGACACCCAGCGAGCATTTGGTGTGTACGTGTGCCATAAGTATCTGCAAAACGTTGTGCCGTCACTTGCGTTAACCAAGGATAACGCTGCATAAACGATGCTGCCAACTGTTCGCGTGTGCAGCTAAAGTCGCCGCCCGGTAGCGCACCATTTGCGGTCCAAGGCTGACCCATCTTGTCAAAGAAAGGCGCCAGTTTGCGCATGGCTGACTCTGCCAACTTCCGATAAGTGGTGAGTTTACCACCGAAAATCGACACAAGCGGCGCTTGATTGCCCTGTTGCTCCAATTCAATGGTGTAATCTCGCGTGATCGCCTGCGGTGAATCAGACTCATCATCACACAATGGACGCACACCGCTATAGCTCCAAACGACATCGTCTCGAGATAACTGTTTGGTAAAGTGCTGGTTAACCACATCGACCAAGTAATCCACTTCAGCATCATCAATTTTCGCCGCACGCGGATCGGCTTTGTGTTCCACATCCGTGGTACCAATCAGCGAGAATTTATCCAGATAAGGGATCACAAACACAATGCGGCCATCGTTGTTCTGCAAGATGTACGCCTGTGGGTCTTGATGAATGCGTGGCACCACAATGTGTGATCCTTTAATCATACGAATACCACGCGGCGATTTCTCGTGCAGGTTATCATCATAAAACTGCTTTACCCACGGGCCTGTCGCATTCACCAATGCTTTCGCTTTACGCTCGAATCGCTCTCCCGTGTGGGTATCTTCTAAGGTGACACGCCAAATCGTATTCTCACGCTCTGCCGCGACCACTTGGCAATAGTTACGGACTTCGCCGCCTTTCTCACGGGTATATTGCGCATTTAGCAATGTCAGGCGCGCATCATCCACCCATGCATCCGAGTACTCGAAACCAATCTTCATTTCGTCTTTCATATACCCAGTTTTGGCCAGATTCACTTTATGGCTGCTGGGCAACGTAGAGCGTTTACCAAGATGGTCATAGAGAAATAGACCACAACGAATCATCCACGCGGGACGCAAATAGGAGCGGTGCGGCAAACGAAAGCGCATTGGGAAAGCAATGTGCGGCGCTTTGTTGATCAAGACTTCACGCTCAGCCAAGGCTTCAGACACAAGGCGGAACTCGTAATGCTCCAAATAGCGCAAGCCGCCGTGGATTAGCTTAGAGCTTGCAGAAGACGTCGCTGACGCAAAATCTTTTGCGTCGTACAGGCCGACGTTCAGACCACGGCCTGCTGCATCGGCTGCGATACCCGCACCATTGATGCCTCCTCCGACGACCAGAATATCGAGTAAAGTTTCGTTATGAGTAGTTGGCGTAGTCATTGTTAGTCGACCTTGTTCCTTTTTGAGCGAACGAACATTTATTTATGGGTTTAACTGTATATCAACTTTCGTTTTCGGTCACTAAAAATGTTCGAAAAAAACCTATCGTCTGTGACTAATGTAGAATAATAGTTAACAGCCTGAATGATATGTAAACTAAATACCTGCCTATTACGTAGCGTCGAACGCGTTTTGACGGGAAGGTTGTCTATATCAGTCTGTTTTTGTAGACGTTAAGGCATGCATGAGAATAGCGAATGAAATGATAAAAAAAGGGCGCGAATACGCGCCCTTGAGGAGAGGTGACGAGGATTAATCTTCGTCTTCGTTGTGCAGCGACGCCCAAGCTTGCGCACATTTCACCGCGCGTTTCCAGCCACGATAGCGACGGTTACGTTTTTCTTCGTCTTGATGAGGCTCAAAGCTTCGATTCAGTTTCGCTTTGTCTTTTAGCTCGTCTAATCCGTCCCAGAAGCCTACAGCCATACCGGCAAGGTAAGCGGCACCCAGTGCGGTGACTTCGGTCACTTCAGGGCGATGCACGTCGGTATCCAAGACATCGGCTTGGAATTGCATCAAGAAGTCATTCGCCACCGCACCGCCATCAACGCGCAGTGCTGCAAGCTTGATACCCGAATCTGCTTGCATCGCATCCAACACATCGCGTGTTTGATAAGCAATACTTTCCAAGGTAGCTCGGATAATATGGTTAGAGTTAACACCACGTGTTAAGCCAACGATAGTCCCTCGGGCATATGCGTCCCAGTATGGCGCGCCAAGACCGGTGAAAGCAGGCACAACATAGACACCGTTTGACGTATCGACTTTGGTCGCGAAGTATTCAGAGTCATGAGCGTCTTCTAACACTTTTAGCTCATCACGGAGCCACTGAATCGAGGCACCGCCCATAAACACCGCCCCTTCTAACGCATAAGCAGGTTCGCCTTGTGGACCACATGCAACCGTCGTAAGCAAGCCGTGATTAGAAGTGACTTTTTCTTGCCCAGTATTCATCAGCAAGAAACAGCCCGTCCCGTAGGTGTTTTTCGCTTGGCCAGCCTCAACGCACATCTGACCAAACAAGGCCGCTTGTTGGTCACCTGCAATACCTGCAATCGGGATCCGCGTACCGCCTTTACCCCCGATGTTGGTTTGACCGTACACTTCGGAAGAGCGGCGTACTTCTGGCATCATTGATGCGGGAATACCCAGCTCATCCAACATTTTTTGGTCCCAACACATGTCGTTGATGTTAAACAACATGGTTCGAGAGGCGTTGGTATAGTCGGTAACATGAACACGGCCTTGCGTCATCTTCCAGACCAGCCAGGTATCAACGGTACCAAATAGCAACTTACCGGCTTCAGCGTCTTCACGGGCCCCTTCAACGTTGTCCAAGATCCACTTCACCTTGGTACCAGAGAAGTAAGGGTCAAGCACCAACCCCGTATTATCACGGATATAGGACTCAAGCCCACGACCACGCAACTCTTCGCAGATCTCAGCGGTACGACGACACTGCCAAACGATGGCGTTATAGATAGGCTTGCCCGTTTCCTTATTCCATACCACCGTGGTCTCACGCTGGTTAGTAATACCGATACCGGCGATTTCATCACTGCGGATCCCGGTCTTACCTAAGACCTCAATCAGCGTTGAACTTTGCGTCGCGTAGATCTCCATTGGGTCGTGCTCAACCCAACCTGCTTGCGGGTAAATTTGGGTAAACTCGCGCTGAGAGACACCGACAATGTTCGCATCATGATCCATCACTACAGCACGAGAGCTGGTGGTGCCTTGATCAAGGGCGACGATGTACTTTTGCTCAGACATAATATGATCCTTTTGTTCTCTGTTATTTTAGTCGGTTTGGCGCCAATCGGCGCCATCCGTATTGTTTATGCATTCACTTCACGTGCGTCAGTTTCTTTCGCCTGCACCAGTGCTTCTTCATCGTCTTCACACTGATTTGGAATCGTGCAGCCGTGACCCGCTTGAGGTAGATAAGGCGCGATCGCTTTTGGATACAACCAGCCACCGAAGCAAGCACCTAGGATTGGCGCAACGATGGGAACAATAAAGTAAGGAATATCACGCGCACCGGTTAGGGCGTAATCCCATCCAGCTAGGTAAGCAAAGAATTTCGGACCGAAATCACGCGCGGGGTTCATGGCAAACCCGGTCAATGGACCCAGTGAGCCACCAATAACCGCAATCAGGATACCAATCAGCAATGGGTTCATGGGCCCACGCGCGGCACCGTTGTTTTCATCACCTAACGCCAAGATGCCGAACATCAACACGGCGGTAATCACAAATTCGACGGCCATCGCGCCCATAAAGGAAATGGCAGGATGTGCATAGGTTGAAAAAACCCCCGCAGTGGCTAGCGCTTCAGGGCTACTGCGTACAATGTTATTGGCCAGCTCATACTCGACAAAGAGGTTGCTATAAAGGCTGTAGACCAGTGCCGCCGAGGCAAAGGCACCGAGCATTTGTGAAACGATATAAGGCACGACCTTGCTTTTTTCAAAGCCGTGAAAAGCAGCCAGTGCAATTGTGACAGCCGGGTTGATGTGCGCGCCCGACACCCCTGCGGTACAGTAAATGGCAATCGCCACCCCGAAGCCCCACACAATACTGATTTCCCATTGGCCGAAGTCGGCGCCTGTAAGTACCAGGGCGGCGACACAGCCCACACCAAAGAAGATGAGCAAGCCCGTGCCGATAAACTCGGCGACGCACTCTCCTAATAAAGTCGACGCTTTTCTGTTCATGATGATTATCCTTGTCACTGTTAGTAGGGTTACACGTTCAAAACCACACTAACATTTTGCACACTCTCATCATCTCGAAAACAAAATAACAACAAAAATGAGCGTTCGAGCATATATCGATGAATTGTTGCTGACATTTTTGTTAAGCACATCATCATTTGAGCAGGTTCGCGCACAATTTGAGCAGATCGGAGGAGTGGGTGATGTTAACGCCACGTAAAATCAGTCAACATCTCACCAAAAGAAAAGGAGAGCCGAGGCTCTCCTACTCACGGTGCGGAAAACACCATGGTTTATTGGTCGTCCGACTTGGACAAGGCTTGCTGCGCCGCATGGCCAATCGTATCGATATCGGCGTTGTGCGCAGCTAAAAATCGCTCAAACAAAGGCATCAACGCGCCCATCTTTTCGTCAATGGCATCTCGCACGGTATCAACCACCACTTGCGTGCCGCGTTCAATTTCAACATTGATCGCTGTTCCCGCCTGTTTGGCCTCGAAGGTTGTCATCCTGCGCGTCTCTGGGATCAGCCACACCTCGAACCAACCATCGTTTTTATTGACGTCAGATACCGTCAAACTGGCCCCGTTGAGCGCAATGTAGCCTTTCGGGAAGATGTACTTCATCCATTCATGAGGCACAGAGACGCGAATGCGATAGTTATCGTCAATCTGTTGAACGTCTAGAACGGTAGTATTGAAATCAATATGGCCAGATAACGGGTGCCCGCCCACCTCTGCCCCTTCTTTGGCCGCGCGTTCAGCATTAACCGTGTCGCCCACGTCTACCGCTTTTAATGTGGTGACGGCAAGGCTTTGCAACATCACATCAAACCGTACTAAGGTTTCATCAAGCTGCTCAGTAACCGTTAAACACACACCATCGATAGCGATGCTGGCACCAATTTCAAGCCCCTCGCAAAATCCAGCGGGGAAGCGGATATCCAGAGTTCGTAATCCACCCTGATCGCGGCAGCGCTCAATGGTCGCGACCGCTTGAATAATCCCAGTAAACATAGCCGTTCCTATCATTAATTTTGGCTCATCATACTGCGAAGTCGCTGTATTCGCCACTCACTCAATAAGTGATAATCACTATCATTAGCATTGCCAGATTGACGAGTTAGGCGTATAGTGCGCGCTTTTATGCGTCAGTAAAGTTTTATGAGCATGCAGTATCCTCTTTTACGCTTTGCCATCTTGGCAGCGCTTTCCATGAGTGCCCAAGCCGCGAGTACCGACGGCACATCTGTTCCCAAAGAGATTGAGACCGTCAAAGTACAAGGCGAGCAGCTAAAGCACCCAATTACCCTTATCTCCCCGGGAAAATCCACGTTAGAGCTGGATGATATTCAACGCGAACAAGCCCACAACATCGGTGAGCTGGTAATGAAAATGCCGGGCGTATCACTTGATGGTGGCGCGCGCCCGGGTAGTGAACGCATTAATGTCTGGGGATTCTCACACCCTTCCGCGCTCTCGATCCGTGTCGATGGCGCCCCCGTCGGCTTTCAACAATATCGCTATGGTAGCTTTTTTCTTGACCCTCAACTGCTACGTTCGGTACGCCTTGTCAAAGGCGACCATAACGTTCGCGCCAGCCTTGGCGCTTTCGCGGGCAGTTTTGTGATGGAAACGAAAGAGGCCGCTGACTTTCTTGATCCAGATTCGTCGATTGGCGCCATGGCGCAAGCGGGTTTCAACAGTGTGAACCATCAATGGAAGCGCAGTGTCACCACCTATGGTGCGTCTGACTCTGGGTGGTCCGTGCTATTGCATGGCTCTCGACGTGATGCCGATGATATCGAACTAGGCAACGGTGATGTCTTTACCTTCTCTGGCTACCGTCAACACAGTTTGCTGGGTAAAGTTCGCTACCAATCCGACGCGCACAATATGATGTTCAGCCATACGCGCTATGATGACCAAGGGCGAAAACCGTGGGCAAACCGACGGGGAGCCATGCCATCGGTAACCGCCTATAAAATAAAAAAGTATGGTAGCTACGATGCCGCGCTATTTGCCGCCTCAGTGGACAATCATTATCGCGAATACACCAGCACCCTCAATTACTACTACCAGCCTTATAATGATTACATTGATACCAGTGTCGTCATTGCACACTCACAAAATCATCGCTATTGGGAACGCCCGGATAGTACCTATCAGTCTTACATCACATCAGGCCAATATGGCCACCAAGTCTGGTTGTCCTATGAGCGCTGGTTTGCCGAGCTAACCAATACCAGTCACTTCGGTGATCACGAAGTCATGGTGGGGGCGCAGTACCAGAACCAGGACAGAAACTCGCACGTTTACAACCATACTTATCGCAAAAAGCCAGAAAAGAACTATGGCTACTTTACGCCATCCTTTGAGCCCTCGGGCGAGCAACAAACCGCCAGTGTGTTCGTTCAAGATAAGTACTTTATTACCCCAGATCTCGAACTTACCGCATCACTGCGCTACAGCCATATTCGTTCTCAAGGGGTACCAAACGCCGCACCAGACTATAATGACCCATCCGTTGGACACGATTACAGTGCGGTCTCACATCAAGGTTGGGAGCCGCGTATTGCATTAACCTACGATCTGAGTCCAGCCACGCAAATTAAAGCGGCTTATGCCTATGGTTTGAAGGCACCGACCATTGATGAGCTCTACACAGTGCAGTTTTCGAGAGCGTCTAAGCGCGCTGCCACCAGCCGCGATCTCTCAGTCACACGTATCAATGCCTATTTATTGGGCGTATCTGATAAGCGTCAGAATGTCTTGTTCGAAGGGGATCACCTGGCAACAGAGGTGACTCTGTTTTGGAATGATGTCATTCATGACGTTGCGCAGCGTCGTGGGGTCAATGCGACCAAACAAAAAGAAGGCTACTACACCAATCTCGACGGACTCTATACTTACGGGTTTGATGCGCAAGTGCAGTATCGTCTCAACGATTGGTTTACAGATGCCTCTGTCTCTATGGTGCGCGGCAAACACAAAGGCTCGCTACGTGACAGTACCGGCGACGACGAGTATTGGTATGACAACCCGCCCCTCAGCGCCTCACTCGGCGTGGGCCATCAACTAACCGATACGATTGAAGTTGCATGGCAAGGCCAATACTGGGATGAGCAAGACCGTCTCCCAGAGAACCCCTCACTGCATACCGCCAATGTAGAGAGCGACGCCTACTTCTTCCAAAACCTCTATGGAGAATGGACGCCGCGAGACGACTTTACGCTACGCGCCACCATCGCTAACCTGACCGATCAGTATTACACACCCTATCTGTCTGCCGGTGTGCCCGCTGCGGGACGCGATGTACGCATAAACGCCACCATTAAGTTCTAGCCTATCCTTCACCGCGAGATAGCCGAATAAAAGCCGCCTGCGCGGCTTTTATTCTTTTGGACCAATATCAACGCCTTTAACCTGATAAATCTCATGGTTTATTTTGGAACCGAATCACGGTATTTATAACGCTTCTTTACCTCCCCCGACTTATTCGGAGGCAACACATGACGACCATTGCCGTATTTAGTGCCAAATCTTATGACAAGGCCGCCTTTGCTCATGCTAACCAAGCGTTTGGTTACACACTCGACTTTCATGATTTTCAGCTCACCGCCAAAACCGCCAAAATGGCTCAAGGGGCGGAGGCGATTTGTGCGTTTGTTAATGATGATCTTTCCCGCCCTGTGCTAGAGATTTTAAGTGACGCCAATATCAAACTGGTGGCGTTGCGATGTGCTGGCTACGATCGCGTCGATCTGGAGGCTGCAAAATCGTTGGGGATCACCGTCGTTCGCGTACCTGCCTATTCTCCCGAATCGGTCGCGGAGCACACGGTGGGCATGATGATGTGCTTGAACCGACGCTTTCATAAAGCCTACCAACGCACACGCGATGCCAACTTTGAACTCGATGGCTTAGTCGGGTTTAACTTTCACGGTAAAACGGCTGGGATCATTGGTACAGGTAAAATTGGGATCGCGACCCTGCGGATCCTAAAAGGGCTTGGTATGCGTTTGTTGTGCCACGATCCTTACCCTAACCCCCTTGCGATTGAACTCGGTGGCGAATACGTCTCGAAAGAAACATTGTTTGCCGAAAGTGATGTGATTTCTCTGCACTGTCCAATGTCCAAAGACAACTATCATCTGCTCGGCGAGCGTGCTTTTGCTCAAATGAAAAAGGGAGTGATGGTGATAAATACCAGTCGCGGTGAATTGCTCGATTCGGTAGCCGCCATTGAAGCCCTCAAGCAAGGCCGTATCGGTGCGCTCGGTCTTGACGTGTATGACAATGAACGGGAGCTATTTTTCCAAGACAAGTCCAATGATGTGATTGTTGATGATGTATTCCGTCGCCTCTCTGCATGCCATAACGTGTTATTTACCGGACACCAAGCGTTTCTCACCAAAGAAGCCCTGCACAATATCGCAGATACCACGCTCACTAATATTCATACCGTCCTGAACGGTGAGTGCTGCGAGAATCAAATTGCAGACGTCGAAGATCGCAGTGACTAACTTGCTTTAAACGTCGACCGTATAGAAAGAAAAAAGGCCTGAATAATCAGGCCTTTTTAGAGTTGGTGTCATATCTAGGAAACTACATCGCTTCCATAAAGATTTTGGCGATTTCCTCGTGCGTCGCTTGCTTCGGATTGGTGAAACCACACGCGTCATTCAAGGCGTTTTTGGTCAACACATCAATGTCTTCTTCTTTGGCGCCGAGTTCGCGCAAACCAGCTGGGATCCCAACATCGGTCGCCAATGCTTGAATGGCTTGAATGGCGGCTTTCGCACCTTCCTCCGCATTCATACTCTCTGTATCGACGCCCATTGCCGTGGCAACATCCCGCAAGCGCTCGGCACACACTTGCGCGTTGTAGCGTTGCACATGGGGTAATAGAACGGCGTTACACACCCCATGCGGCAAATCATAAAATCCACCCAGTTGGTGCGCCATCGCATGCACATAGCCCAAAGACGCATTGTTAAATGCCATACCCGCCATAAACTGTGCGTAGGCCATCTGCTCCCGCGCCTCTAGGTTTTGGCCGTCAGCAACTGCGGTGCGCAGGTTTTCTTGAATCAGTGTCATTGCTTTCAGTGCAACTGCGTCAGTGATCGGCGTAGCGGCGGTCGATACGTAAGCTTCAATCGCATGGGTTAATGCATCCATGCCGGTCGCCGCCGTTAATGACGCCGGTTTAGCCAGCATCAGCTCAGGATCGTTGACGGAAATAATCGGGGTGGTGTGTTTATCAACAATTGCCATCTTAATGTGGCGCGCTTCGTCGGTGATAATACAAAAACGCGTCATTTCTGATGCGGTGCCCGCCGTCGTATTAATCGCAATCAGCGGAAGTTGTGGCTTGGCAGACTGGTCCACGCCTTCATAATCACTGATATGACCGCCATTAGCTGCCACCAAAGCAATACCTTTGGCGCAGTCGTGCGGCGATCCACCCCCTAAAGAGATCACACAGTCACATTGGTTCGCTTGTAAAAGCGCTAACCCTTGTGCCACGTTTTCAGTGGTTGGGTTGGGCTGTGTGCCATCATAGACCACACAATCGACTTCTCGGCTATCAAGCAAAGCGGCGATTTGCTTTACCACACCAATTTGATTAAGGACTTTATCAGTGACGATAAGGGCTTTTTTAAATCCATGTGATTGAATCGCGTCTGCGGCTTCAGAAAGGCAACCTGCGCCCATAAGGTTAACAGCAGGGATAAAGAACGTGCTCGACATGACCATTTGCTCCTTTAGTCGGGATCATTGCGGCCCAGACATGACAGGGCCTTTTATGGGGTTTGTTGTAACACGCTGTTTGCTCATCACATTTTGATCCAGCGCAATTTGCACGGCAGGTTGCAGGGAAAAGAAGACAAAACTGAGAACTCTGTCAGTGGTCTTCCGTTAAGTGTTTAAAACACCATCACTAATTCATAAATTTGACACTTTCTTGAAGAAGAGTGTCTAAGCTGAAGTAAATTAAACTGACCACCGTTTGGTTATAGTGAGAAAACAATGGGAATGAAATGCAAACTAACTGCGGTTGCCGTACTGACCGCATCACTGGCCCTCACTGGTTGTGAGTCGATGTCGAACACCCAAAAAGGCGCGACAATTGGCGCGATCACTGGGGCCATCGTGGGCAAATCGACATCGAACCATAAAGGCAAACGTGCCTTTATTGGCGCAGCTATCGGTGCCATTGGCGGTGCAGCTGTCGGTAATTATATGGATCAGCAAGAGCAAGCATTCCGTGAAGAATTGGCGGGCTCGGGCATTCAGGTAGTACGTGAAGGCGACAATATTCGCTTGATCATGCCCTCAAACATTACGTTCGGGTTAGATCAGGATGCGATTGCGGCCGATTTTTATCCTAAGCTCAATGCCATTGCTAATGTGATGCGCAAGTACGACAAAACCTTCTTGAGCATTGAGGGCCATACCGATGACACGGGCGCAGCGGCCTATAACCAGCGTTTGTCGGAGCGCCGTGCCATGAGCGTCAAACGCTACCTCGCCAGTCAGTCGATCGACAATGCACGTTTGTACACGTCCGGTTTTGGTGAGACACGTCCACTGGTTGCGAACAACAGCGCGGCAAACCGTGCGCTCAACCGCCGTGTTGAGATTCAGATTGTGCCAAACACACAATAAGCGCGACGCGATTTATGACCGCCCTCACGCTCCAGTTGAGGGCGGTCATACCGGCATCAAAGCGCATCAAGATTGGCAAGCAATTCATCCGCATGCGCCAAAATCTGGCTTTGCTGCGTCTCTGACATCTTATCCCAATTTCGATACGGCATGGCTGTGCGTGGGTTACGGGCAAATTTGTCGCGATGACGCGCCATGAAATGCCAATATAGCGCGTTGAGTGGACACGCCTTAGGACCAACTTTCTCTTTCACATCGTATTCACACCCAGCGCAATAGTCACTCATCCGGTTGATATAGGCGCCACTGGCCGCATAAGGTTTCGTCCCCACAATGCCGTTATCGGCGAACTGCGTCATTCCACGCGTATTCGGCATTTCGACCCACTCGATCGCATCAACATAGATTGATAGATACCAATCATCCACTTCATCTGGGTCGACGCCCGCAAGCAGACAGAAGTTTCCTGTCACCATGAGTCGCTGAATGTGATGGGCATACGCTGTCTCTAACGATTGCGTAATCGCATGCGAGAGACAACGCATTTTGGTCTTTCCATCCCAGAAAAATGCCGGCAATTGACCTTGCGCACCCAGTGCATTTTTTTGTGCATAATCAGGCATGTTCGCCCAGTACACACCGCGAACATATTCGCGCCAGCCTAAGATCTGTCGGACAAACCCTTCAATCTGAGCAAGGTTGATATCCTCATTTTGGCGGTAATGATCAATCGCAGCTTGGATCACTTGCATGGGGTGAAGCAGCTTGGCATTTAACGCAAAAGAGAGGCGGCTGTGGTACAAGCTCCACTGATGAGGGCTTTGCCCTGTCATCGCATCTTGAAACTGGCCAAACAGCGGCAGGCAGTAGGTGCAGAAATGGTTAAGGAGCGCTTTCGCCTGCTGGCGCGTCACCGGCCACATTAATGCTGGCGCCGAACATCCGATGGTTTTAACCTGATGGCGCTCAATACGGGTGAGAATATCGCTGACATCATTGGCGAAAATCAATGGCGCAGGAATCGCATCAAGATCCGCTTTTTTTAGCTTATTACGATTTTGCTGATCATAATTCCACTTTCCGCCCTCAGGCTTATCCCCCTCCATTAAGACATCAAACTGCCGACGCATATCGCGGTAGAAAAACTCCATTTTTCGGTGCTTACCGGCGGTGAACTGGGTGGCAATCTGTGAAAAGGGTAAGAGAAAGTGTTCCGTCTCGACACACTGGGATTCAACCTCATTGGGTAAACGCAATTGTTCGAGTTGCATCGCGAGCCGATACTCATCAGGACGCTGATATTCGAATCGATCGACTTGATAGTGCTCACAAAGAGCGCACAGCAAGGCGGGCAAGTCTGGATAGGCTTGCGTGTCATCCAGTGTGAGGTAGTTAACATCATGCCCAGCCTTTTCAAGCGCACTAGCAAACTGCGCCATTGCAGCAAAGAACGCACAAACCTTTTGAACATGATGGGTAACGTAATCGGTTTCTTGTTTAAGCTCGGCAATGACATACAACACTCCCTGATCGTGCTGCTTAAACCATGAGTGGCTGGCATTCAGTTGATCACCGAGAACCAAACGCAAGGTGTGATAACGAGATTGAAGCACAGGTACCTCAGTCAGTACTGATTGAAATAATGGCTAACATACGTAGAAGATAACGTTTTCGATGACAGAAAACCGAGCTAGGCTTGAATATTCGCCGAAACGCTCTACATTGAAGCAGACGTTGTGACCACGCAGACCTTTTCATGCCAAAAGCCATCATTCAACTTTGGATTCTTGTCGGCTATTTTATGATGGCAGTGCCCACGCATGCGATGAATGAACCTCTCAATACATTCGTGCAAGACTTACGTTTTCACGGCTATGTGGACAACTACGGCAATGTAAAACTCCGCTTTTCCCCCATCACGACCTTACCCGCGGGGTTAAAAACGCAAGGGTACTTAGATATTGAAGCTAGTGATATTTCGCGACTGCCTCGCGGGCTGGATATCGGCGGTTACTTAAATGCGGCAAATACGCCACTAACACGGCTACCGCGACTTAAAGTCGGTGGCTATATCAACCTCACCAATACCGCTGTAACCGCATTACCGCCAAACCTCGTCGTGCGTGGCGACCTCAGTCTGGTCAATACGCCTCTCACCACCTTGCCAAGACGCTTGTACGTTGAGGGCAACCTTTATCTTACTAACTCGCCAATTAGCGCATTACCCGACGATATTTACGTGGGAGGCAATGTATACATTCGCGGTACAAATATTTCATCCGTGGATCCGGAGTTGCGCATTCAAGGCCGAGTACTCCCACCACCAAATCAATGAATTGAACCAACAGGACTGATCGAAATAGCAAGGTTATCGTATCGATAGCTGAGCCTTTTTAAACTTACAGTCAAAGATATTCCTTATGATTATTATTCATCACCTTGAACAATCGCGTTCTCAGCGTATTGTTTGGTTGCTTGAGGCACTGGGTGTGCCCTATCAAATCAAGACCTACTCGCGTGACCCCAACACCAAGTTGGCGCCCCCCGAGCTCAAACGCGTTCACCCTCTGGGCAAAGCACCTGTGATTGAGGATGAAGGGACGATCATTGCAGAGTCGGGCGCGATCATTGAGTACATTTTGGAAAAGTATGGTGACGGGCGCTTACAGCCACAAACGCCAGAGCAGAAAGGTCACTATCGCTACTGGATGCACTATGCCGAAGGGTCTTTGATGCCAATATTGGTCATGTCATTGATTTTCAGCAAAATCCCAGAGGCACCGATGCCCTTTTTTGTGCGTCCCTTGGCAAAAAAGCTGATGAAAGGCGTCACCGACCAGTTTATTGCACCCCAGCTGCGAGACCATCTTGCCATGATCGAACACCACTTAACGACGCATGATTGGTTGTGTGGTGACATACTCACAGCGGCAGATATTCAAATGAGTTTCCCATTAATCGCAATGCGTCCTCGTCTAGACCCACAGCAACACGGTCACATTGTTGCGTATCTTGAGCGCATTGAACAACAGCCTGGCTATCAAAGCGCCCTGTGTGTTGTGGGGCCGCTAAAAACGCTTTAAGCCCGCTAATGCGGGCTTAATCTTAATAAAAATCATGGTTACGCAGGTTGGGTGTGACGAGCCTGAACGACCCAGCGTTGATATCCTGATGATGATTTCAGTTGCTGATACCATTGCGACACGTGCGGCGGCAAAGTCATTGATGGCGTCAAGGCAAGAGAATGGACCACAGTGCCAATCGCAATATCAGCGAGCGTCATCATATCAGAGATTAAATAGCGACGCTCAGCAAGCTCTTCGTTCAGCTTCTCTAAATCGTAGCGGCACTGCTCAAGGGCCGACTCTCTCACCTTGGGATCGCTCGATGCTTCCAAGCAAGCAGTTTTAACCGTAGGCTGAAACGAAGATAGGCACCAATCCATCCAACGTTCGTAGCGCGAGCGTTGAAACGCGCAATCTGGGTACCACATTTTATTGCCATAGCAGGCAACCAGATAGCGCAAAATGGTGTGCGATTCCCACACACTGTTTGGGCCGTCTTCTAATACCGGCACCTGACGCATCGGACATTTTTGTGCCAGTGCATCAGCGTCTTGGGCATTATGATGAATATCGACCTCATCCAGTTCGATACTTAAATCTAACTCATCAATCAGCCACATCACTTTTTGAACATTAATGGCAGAAGGGTGGCCATAAATCTTCATGATTACTCTCCTTGTTAAACGCAATACCTCAACGACTCAACGCGTTTTTTTGGCCGATGAATGTCACTTTTCATCCCACCACAACGCCAGTCGTATCGAGATCAACCGCCAAGCATGATCCCTGCTTATTAGTGATTTATTTGAGCGTCGCATAATCCTTCTTTTTTAGCAAGTCATCGCGGGTTTAACCCACACCACCATCCGGACTGACTTTGTTATCGATTTTTTTCAACATAATATGCTGCGGACCTGCACTACCACCATGATACAACTCGCCCGTATCAGTGAAGCCTGCGCGTTGGTAGCACACAATCGCGCCCGCATTTTTGCAATTAACGGTCAGGATAAGACGCTGCGTCCACGGATAGCGTGGTTTGACATAATCCGCCAAGGCCATCATCGCGCGGCGACCCAGTGCGTTACCTTGGTGGTGCTGATCGATAAACACCGCACGAACTCCCATATCACCTGAATGGGCAAAGTCGTATTGCGACGCGTAACCAGTATCAAGAATAAACCCGCCCACAATCACGGTCTCTACCTCAATCAGGTGTAGATGAGCAAATTCATTGGCCGCCGCCAAGATTTCCTCTGGGCGTCCGACAAAAGGCAGCTGCTCATGCGTGATAGAAAGAGACAAAAATGAGGCTAAGTCAGTGGGAGAAAATGGACGTAACAGCACGGGAGATCATCCTTGAGTCTATGAAAAACGGCTAATTTATCATAAAACCGCCTAAGCTGTCCGAGGGGATTATGCCGTATGAATACGCCGCGATCGGCAACCGCCATGCAGGATTAAATCGATATAAAAATAGAGGTCACGATTTCACGCTTTTCCTGTCGTCGATTTGTCATCTTTTTATCACATCGCTTTTCTTCGCTTACCATTTGTGGTTAATCTATTGATTAACAAGGCTTATTAACAAATTACTCAACCAAGGAATGGAAAGATGAAATTAAAACTATTAGCAGGTTCATTGGCACTCGCATTGTGTAGCTCAGCGTTTGCAGCTCACGTCCCAGAAGGCGTGGAGCTTGCCGAGCAACAGACTCTTATTTGGGGGGTTTCTGGCGAAGTGCCTACGCTGGATCCGACCAAGTCCAGTGATACCGCCAGTAACAAAATTATCTCAGATTTGTTCGAAGGCATTACATCGCGCACGCCAAGTGGCGATATTGCACCAGGTTTAGCAAAAAACTGGGAAGTCAGTGAAGATGGGTTAACGTACACATTCCATTTACGCGAGGCGACATGGTCTGACGGTGAGCCCATTACAGCGGAAGATGTTGTCTATACACTACAACGTGCCGTCGACCCAGCAACCGCTGCACCATACGCTTGGTATTTAGGCACCGCGAACATTCTCAATGCAACCGAAATCACCGATGGACATAAGCCAGCAAGTGCGTTAGGCGTGAAGGCGGTGGACGACCATACCATCGAGTTTACATTGGTGCGACGTACTCCTTATTTCCCCAATATGCTCACCCATTCTTCGACCTACCCTGTACCAAAACATACGGTAGAAAAGTATGGCGATAACTGGACACGCCCCGAAAACATGGTCAACTCCGGCGCCTATAACTTAACCAACTGGGTGATTAATGAGCGCATCGATCTTGAGCGTAACCCCATGTACTGGAACGATAAAGAAACGGTGATTAATAAAACATCGTATGTAACCTCCAGCGATGCTAACGCGGAATATAACCGCTATCGCACCGGTGAGATCGACGTGACCTTTAGCTTCCCGCTTGAATCCTATAAGAAAATCAAGCAAGAGCGTCCCGATGAATTCCTAACCATGCCATCGCTTGCAACTTATTACTATTTATTCAACACAGAGCGCGAACCGTTTAACGACGTGCGCGTACGCAAAGCACTCGCCTATGCCATTGATCGTAATGTCGTCACCGACATAATTCTTGGTCAAGGACAACAACCTGCCTACAGTGCAACACCACCAGCCATCAATAACTTCGAACCGCCGAAATTGGCTTGGGCGGAAATGACCCAAGAAGAACGTTATCAAAAAGCAAAAGAACTCTTGGCCGAAGCGGGATACAGCAAAGACAACCCTCTGGAGTTTGAATTGGTGTATAACACCATGGAATCCCACAAAAAACTTGCATTGACAGTAACGTCTATGTGGAAACGCCATCTCCCGGTTAAAGTCAGCTTAGCCAACCAAGAGTGGAAAACCTTTTTGCAAAAAGTGCTACAAAAAGACTTTGATGTGGCTCGCGATGGATGGAATGGTGACTACAATGAGGCTTCAACTTTCCTAAGCTATTTCAGTAGTAAAGGTATGAATAAGTCCAATTGGAGCAACCCTGAATACGACAAGCTGCTTGACCAAGCCCTCTCCGTTGTCGACCCAGAAAAGCGTAAGGCCTATTATCAGGAAGCGGAGCGCATTTTCGCCAAGGAGATGCCTGCCATTCCAATGTACTTTTACACGCGTAGTGTGATCAAAAGCCCTAAAGTAGGCGGCTATAATACGGAAAACCCCAACAACCTACGTTACACACGGAACCTTTATATCACTAAAAACTAATCGATAGTGATAGGAAAAAGCGTCACGCCTTGCGCGTGGCGTTTTTGTTTGTCGTGAGCAGAAGGGCGAAACGAACCGTATTCAAGCTGGGCAAGCCCGCACTCCGAAACTAGGAACGATAGATATAAAAAAAGCGCCAACCTCTCGGCTAGCGCTTTTTCTRAATTTGGCTCCCCCAACTGGACTCAACGGGGGCGCCCAGCTCAGTGACATATTCCGCGAAGCGGAACAGTTAAAAATTTAGAGAGCATTGAGTGAGCACCTATCTATACAATAAGCAGGCTCGAGGGAAAGACTAGTTCATCTGCACTCTTTGATACTCGTACTATAAAAAAAGCGCCAACCTCTCGGCTAGCGCTTTTTCTGAATTTGGCTCCCCCAACTGGACTCGAACCAGTGACATACGGATTAACAGTCCGCCGTTCTACCAACTGAACTATGGGGGAAATGTGTTTCGTAACAACGAGAAGGATGGTAGGCGATTGCAGCAAAGGGTGCAACCCCTTTTACGGTGATTTATCGCTTTTCATGTTCAAATGGCTAAAAAGACGCCAAAACAAGCGATTATCACATACGTTTTGCATCCTTCCCCCAAAAAATGCCAAGATGACAAACAGACAGAAAAAGGAAGCAAACATTGAATCCGGACGCCTCTTCCCTGCCCCGTTTTATTGCTGGCCCCATGCTACGACGAACCACTCAACACGAAGTCGTGGTATGGGCGGTATTATCAACGCCGCCAGACCAAGGCACATTGTCCGTTTTTGATGATCAGACCCTCCTCGCCGCGATGCCACTCTCCTCGGCGCAGCAATTTCGCGCTGGTAAGCACGCATGGGTGGTACTGGCTCATCTCCGATGTGCGCACGGCTTTCCGCTCGATGTGCCATTGCGTTACGACATCTTACTCGATCAAAAGCCCTTGTCCGAATGGATCCCGGATTTACTCTATGACGGTGAACGTTCACCGCACTTTGTGATCCCCTCCCAAGCGAACCATTTAGCGCATGGCTCATGTCGGCACCCGCACCATCAGTGTGATGATGCACTGGTCACACTCGACGATAAACTCGCCAATGAGGAGATCTCACAATGGCCGGACATGCTCATTATGAGCGGAGATCAGATTTACGCCGATGATGTCGCCACACCAATGTTGCAGCGGATCAGAGCCTTGATTGCTCGGCTGGAGCTCAAAAATGAATACTTTGACGCCGCACCGATTGCACATTGCCGGGAACTCGATACGCATCCAGATGGCTACCTCAACCGAACAAAATTGTTGCCCGCACAGCGCGCACGGTATGGTTCTCTGTTCGAACGGTTAAAAGGACGTGCGCTGCCGATCTTCACCTCTCAGACAACCAGCAATCACCTGATTAGCTTTGCCGAACATTTCGCCATGTATTTACTGGTGTGGTCGCCAGAAGCTTGGCGCATCACAAATACAGCCTCAGTCGCACTCAATCGCGTGTTAACGCCACAGCAACAGTCACGGTATCAGCGTGAAGAGCAAGCCCTGACTAAGTTTCAACACGGTCTTCGCCAAGTCAGGCGGCTGTTCGCCCATCTCTCTACCTATATGATTTTTGATGACCACGACATCACCGATGACTGGAACATCACCGTAGGCTGGGAGCAAGCTGCCTATCAACAGCCCTTTTCACGGCGCATTATCGGCAATGGTCTGTTTGCCTACTGGCTATGCCAAGGTTGGGGAAATGACCCTAAACAATTTGATTCCTCGTTTGTTGCGCTTGCGACGGCTTGCCAGTTTGGTGTGTCTGGCGATGACCCAAACGACAGTGCACACGACGCAATGATTGAGGCACTACTTCGCTTCGAGCATTGGCATTACAACGTACCGACGACCCCCTGTGTTGTAGTGCTTGATACCCGCACTCGCCGGTGGCGATCGGAGTCCAGCATGAACCGCCCATCCGGCTTGATGGACTGGGAAGCTCTGATGGATTTTCAGCATGACTTGCTTAAGCATGATAGTGCGGTCATTGTCTCGGCCGCACCCATGTTCGGGGTAAAGTTTATTGAAGTATTACAACGTATCGCGATTTGGCTCGGCAAGCCCACCATTGTCGATGCAGAGAACTGGATGGCTCATCCGGGCAGTGCCAATACCTTACTGAGTATTTTCCGCCACCAGCGTACGCCAACCAACTACGTGATCCTATCGGGTGATGTGCACTATTCATTTGCCTACGACATTCGTATTCGTTTTCGTACCAATAGCCCGCGCTTATGGCAAATTACCGCGAGCGGCTTTAAAAACAATTTCCCAGAGCCGCTGCTGAGTATTTGTGAATGGTGCGATCGTATTTTGTTCAGTCCTCGTTCACCATTTAATTGGCTCACCAAGCGAAAGCGTATGCGGATTGATAGGCGCGATCCTGACACCGCAGGCCCTAAGCGCTTAGTGAACGCCAGTGCTGTCGGACTGGTCACCTTACAACCGGACGGTTCGCCACATACCATCAGCTTATTGACAGCTGACGGCAAAACCATCCATTTCCCCGATAAAAAAGCGGCGAAAGCCGTCGAGCCCAGCATCCCGCCACTCGACCCGAATCAAGCAGACTGAAACTGGAGAGATCGGCAAAGCACGCCTAGCCTTAATAGCATCACAAGGTGAGAAGGAGGTGTTTATGCAAGGCGAAAATCATGCGCTTATCTTTGAGTTCCCAGAGTACCGTGAACGCATTCATGATTTGAAGGCGAACGATCCTGACTTCCAACTTGATGCCAAGCGTTATCATCAGCTCGATCATCATATTCGTGGCCTAGAAATGAAGCAGATCCCAACCAGCGACGACATTTTTACCGCGATGAAAAAGCAACGTGCACACCTTAAAGATCGCCTCTATCGTAAACTCAGCGTCCACTGATCAAGGAGGTCGTCATGCACCGGCTATCGTCGATTTTTTTGTTGATGTTCGTATTGTGCGCCCCGTTGAGCGCGCACGCGGTGACTGTCGAGACTGAAACAGTCACTGTGAATGTTGAGGAAGTGAAAAGCGGCTTCGACCACCCATGGGGGATGGCCGAGCTACCTAATGGCGATATCCTGATCACCGAACGGAACGGCACTTTAAAACGCCTAACGCCTAATGGGCTAACGGTGAACATATTAGGAGTACCCAAAGGCGTCTATCAGCAGGGGCAAGGGGGACTATTTGATATTGCATTAGCGCCGGATTTCCCCGCGACCGGCACCCTATACCTTTCTTATGCTGCAGAAGATGAACGCGGTCAAGCGGGAACAGAAGTGCTCAAAGCAACGCTGTCACAAGATGTTCTCATCAATAGCAAGGTCATTTTTACTGCATTGCCCAAACGCGGCGGAACCCGTCACTTTGGCAGTCGCCTATTGGTGACCCAAGAGCACCTTTACATCACGCTGGGCGACCGCGGCCACCGTGACCGCGCCCAGTTTATTACCGATCATTTGGGGAGTTTAGTGCGTTTAAACCTTGATGGCAGTTTGCCGGTCGACAATCCGTTCTCTGCTCATGATGCAAAAAAGCCCGAGATTTTTAGTTACGGTCATCGCAATGTGCAAGGTATCACACTCGATAATAATGGCAGCACTGTCTGGGCGCATGAACACGGCCCTCAAGGTGGCGATGAACTCAATATCATCGAAAAAGGGGTTAACTATGGCTGGCCTATCATCACTTATGGGGTAAATTACGGATTGGGCACACAAATTGGTGAAGGCACCGCGAAAGAAGGTATGCAGCAACCTGTCTATTATTGGGATCCGTCAATTGCACCATCAGGCATGATCATGGTGAACAGTGATCGCTTCCCGATGTGGCAAGGCAACCTACTACTTGGATCATTAAAATTTGGTCTGTTGGTGCGCCTAACCCTCGAAGACGGTAGCGTAGTGAGCGAAGAGCGGCTATTTGATGGTCAGTTCGGGCGTATCCGTGACGTGATTCAAGCCAGTGATGGCAGCATTCTACTTCTCACAGATAAACGAAACGGGAGCTTACTGAAAATCACCCCGCGCATGTAAAAAGATGACGACTAATTCAGAGCCGTCTCACCTTTATTATCGGACACAGCATTATCGGACACAGCTAATCGGTAATAGGTGCCATCGAAGGCAAGATTGGTGATTAACCACGTACTGCGTGCCTTGCTACGATCGTCAAACTGAAAGCCACACAAGTAATCATCGCTGAGTAATCGATGTGAGAGTATCGAACCATTAAGCGTAAGATCTTGATTCGGGGCGATATGGTCAAGGTTTAGCGCCGCTTTTTTTTCTGGTGCTAATTTGGCGCCCATTGAACGGTAAGCGAATAAACATCCGCCAACCGACAAATCGCGTACCTCCACCTCAATCTTGCTCATTCCCTCTGTGGCAAGCGTCGCTGATAGTGCCACTGGAAAGCGCTTGTCTTGTCGCAACGGCGTGGCTGTCGCGCCCTCACGGAGCAGCTCAATGCACACAATACTGCAGTGGCTCTCGAGCACGCCTTGCACCTTGCCACTGAATCGGACTAGCGACCCATCCGCGGCCACACCATGCAATCGCACTTGAAAGCCTGGGTTTAAATATTGCCCTTTTTGCTGCGCAGATAGAGACGGGATTTGGGTGTAGCAATAACGTTTGCCGTCTGTACCAAGCATAATGGCATTAAAGCGAAATAACCCTTTCATCGGCGTGTGCACATGCATACGCACTAAGGCTGCGCTTCCCAGCTTTAAAGCCGCTTGAGATCCAGACAGGGCGATTAAATCATCTTGTTGTTCAATGGCATTAAGTTGATCTTGGCGAGGCATGTGCAATTCCTAGACAGTCATCAAAACCAAGGTGAAACGGCAACGCGCTCAGCAGCTTGTACGAAGGCGTACCGATAGTGATTATAACGAGCGTTGTTAGCCTAAAGATCAAAAAATATGTTTTTAAATTGTGATTCAGCACCTTGCGCTTCATCGAGTATAGACCTTGTATCAGACGCATGGTACGTTTTCGCTTTAACTTATGTTTAGTGACTTTCAAGGACGACCTATGCGACCCCTACTCTGTGCGCTCCTGCTCTCTCCATTGTTTGCCGCAACGCCAAGTGCTCACGCCGATGAGCAAGCCTGTGGCGATGTCACCATTGCGGATATGAATTGGAATTCGGCCACCCTGATGGCACATGTTGATCAATTTATCCTTGCTAACGGCTATGGCTGCGACGTTCGTTTGGTCCCCGGTGACACCATGCCAACAGGCGTATCGATGACAGAAAAAGGTGAGCCGGATATTGCGCCTGAGTTCTGGACCAACTCGCATAAAGCAATGCTCGATAAAGGTGTGGCTGATGGGCGGCTCAGATACGCCGGCAATGCATTTAGCCAAGGCGGGAACGAAGGCTTTTGGGTGCCAAAATACATGGTGGACCAACATCCAGAGCTTGCCACCATCGACGGTATTAAGTCACATCCAGAATTATTTCCTCACCCAGAGGATCCCGACAAAGCGGCGTTTATGGGCTGCCCCGCCGGATGGACGTGCCAAATTTCCGCTAAGCACCTTTTTGACGCACTTCAACTGGGTGAAGCCGGTTTTGAGATGATCGATCCCGGCTCCGCCGCTGGTCTGGCTGGAACCATTGCTCGTGCCAATGATCGTCGTGATGCGTGGTTTGGTTATTACTGGGCACCGACGCCAGTGATGGGCAAATATGAAATGGTCGAAGTGGACCTTGGCGCAGACGTTGATCTTGAGCACTATAAAAGCTGCATCACTCAAGCGGAATGTCAGACCCCAAAAGTCACTGCATTTCCCACCTCTCCCGTGCATACGCTCACAACAGCGTCATTTGCGGAACAATCGCCGGTCGCCTTTCGCTACGTTCAGCAACGTGAATACGATAATAGCGTCATGAGTGACATGCTCGCATGGATGGATGATTATCAAGCTGATGGCGAGATCGCCGCCGATGAGTTCTTACGCCGCTATCGCGACCTTTGGCATCAATGGGTCAGTGAGGAGGCTGCCGCGCGCATCGAAGAAGCCTTGGGGGATGACGCCTAACTTGCAATACACGAAACGGGTCTAAATAAAAAGCCGAGGGACATATCACCTCGGCTTTTCTTTTCGCTTACAGAACGCCTAATTCACGTAAACGCTCAGTCAAATAACTTTTCGCCGTATAGCGAGAAGACAGCACCACATCCGGTTTCGGATGCAAAAACAGCGGTAACGAGATCCGTGCTTTGGTTTTATCTGCGCCTTCAGGATTAATCACGCGATGGGTGGTTGAGGGGAAGTAGCCACCCGATGCTTCTTGTAGCATATCGCCAATATTGACGATTAAGTTACCGAAGTCACACGGCACATCTAGCCAACGCCCGTCTTTCGCTTTCACTTGCAAGCCCGGCTCATTCGCCGCAGGCAGGATGGTCAACAGATTAATATCTTCATGGGCCGCAGCACGGATAGCGCCTAGCTCTTCATCGCCTTTTAACGGCGGGTAATGTAATACGCGTAACAATGTCTGCTCACTCCCTGCAATCATGCTAGAAAGTGATTGTGAGTAGTGCTCACTGACGCTGTCCGGTGACTGACGCTCCACCCATGACAACAAGGTCTCAGCCAAGCTAGTCGCTTGTTGATAGTAAGATTGCAGATTATCACGGAGGGCCGAAGGACACTGCCCCCAAGGGTAGTAATGAAAAAATTCCTTTAAATCGCGCTTGGTGTGGCCTTTCGCCGTTTCCGCAATTTTAGAGGGGAAAAAACCATCTTGGGTATCGGGCTTAAAGGTAAATGTATGTTTTTCCTCGGTGTTAAAAAAACCTTCCCATTGGTTGTAAATATCAGCCACGAGCTGCTGCTGTAGTGGATGATTTTTAAGCACGCCAAATCCCGTTTCACGTAAGGATTCAACAAAGGCTTGCTCCGCATTGGGCGCTTGAAAGTCAATGGCTTGCAGTGTCATAGGGTACCTGTAATCGTTTGCTTATTATCGTGAGGTTGCAGGACGGTTAGTTTACCAGTCAGAAGGTGCCATACAACGTAACCGTGTTTCACACCAGAAACACATTGTCACCATTTAGAAACAAACCCTGATATAGGGTCACGTGCGCTGTCGTGTTAAACTCTGCACTTTGATACACACAGGGAGTGAAAATGGGTGTTATTCGTTGGATCCTTGGCCGGATCATTCTCGTTGTTGAAGCGCTCACTAAGCCTAAGCCACCAAAGCTGAACGCGGATCAGCACCAAGCCATGGTCGCGTTTTCAAAGCAAGTGACCTTATACCAATTTCAAGCATGTCCATTTTGCGTCAAAGTTCGCCAAGCAAGCCGAAAGCTCGGACTGCCGCTGGCGGCAAAAGACGCCAAACGCGATATGACCGCCCGACGTGAGCTGGAACAGGGAGGCGGAAAGATTAAAGTTCCCTGTTTACGTATTCAACAGGGCGACGAGGTGCAATGGATGTATGAGTCAGACGACATTATTGCATATCTCAATCAAGCCACGACTCCTATTACACAAGCTGATTGAATGCTTAGTTAGACAATAAAAGACTCGGCGTCTACATTTTATTAGACAACGAGATCAACCTTCGCTTGCCCCTTTTGCCCGCAAAGACTGACTCCATGGACTTGGGCATTAACAGACTGTCCTTGCTGACTCGCAAGGACAGTTTATTTTTTCAACCGAGCCTGCGTTTAAGCACTTCCCAGTATCGCAAACAAGACCGCGGTCACCACCCCTACCGCAAAGACATAAGGGAATTGCGTACGGATATGGTCGACGTGATCGTTACCCGTTGCCATCGACGCGACAATGCCAGTATCACTGATTGGTGAGGTCATATCGCCAAAAATGGCCCCAGATATCGATGCGCCAATCATTAAGTGCGGGTCAATACCTGTCGCAGCGCCAATCTGAATACCAATCGGGATCATGATTGCAAACGTGCCCCACGAGGTTCCGGTCGCCAGTGACATAATAGCGGCAATCACAAAGACAAAAGCGGCTGATAATCCTGCTGGCAGAATGCCATCAATCACCTGAGTGATATAGTGTCCCGTGTGTAAGTCTGCCGATAAGTCCCCCATTAAAAATGCCAGCGACATAATTGCCCCGAGAGGCATCATATTTGCGTATCCGGCTAACAGGTGGCGGAAAAAGGTATCTAACGATAAGACACGCGTGCCGATAAAGAAAGCCATCGCAACCGCAGTCCCTGCCATCACCGCCCAAAAGACAGCGGTTGAGCCCGATCCAGAGGCAATATCGCCATTACCGGTAATAAACAGGCCCACCGGCACCATTAAAATGGTGCTGAGTAATGGCAGAACAAAATAGCTCACTTTGCCTAGCGGCTCATCATCGCGCTGATGATCGCCGGCAATCGGAAAGGCGCCTTCACGTAGTACTTGCCCGGCTGCCGCGCGTTGGTCCGCTTTCGCCATTGGCCCCCAACTCGCCCCAGTGAGCACATAAAACAGCACCGCCAGCAAGGAGAGCCATGCCATTAGATTGTATGGGATGGCGTGCAATAGAATGGTGAAGGGCTCGCCTTCAACATAACCTTTGCTGACTTGTACGCCGATAATTGCCATCATCGCAGCGCCCCAACCATTGATCATCACACTGGAGCAAGTCGTAACGCAGGATGACTGGATCACATAGGCGAGCTTCTCTCGAGAAACGCGATAGTGATCGGCTAAATCACGACTCACCGTCCCCGCTGACATAATGGAAATCGAGCTTTCAATAAAAATCAGCATGGTGGTAACCATCGCGAGCAACTGCACCGCAATCGGATTTTTCACCAATTGAGCACGCTCGGTGAGCGCATGAATCACAGCCCGGGTGCCGCCTGTGACTTGGATAAGACGTATTAACCCGCCCACCATAAAGCAGAACAAAATGGTGCGCGTGTTCCCCGCACTGGCAAACACACCAATATAACTATCCAGTGCCTTCGCCACGCCTGCGAATGGATTGAAATTCGCAATCACGGTATAACCCACCATCGCCCCTGCTAGTAGCGACAGAATCACCTGACGCGTGACCACAGCAAGTACAATAGTGACCAGTGGCGTCACCACCGTCCAGACGCCATAATCGGTCATGACGCCTCCTGATCGAGTGCGTGCAGAAGATCCTCAATTAAGTCACGGCTATCTTCAATGCCGACCGAAAGCCGGAACGTGGTATCGAAAACCCCCATCGCCTCGCGTGCCTCTTGACTCATGGAGCCGTGAGACATGGATGCTGAATGGTTGATCATACTCTCCACACCGCCGAGCGATTCAGCCAAGATAAAGTAGCGTAAGCGGCTTAAAAATCGCTCGCTTTCCACCCGCGTGCCTTTTAGCTGAATGGTGACCACAGCTCCCCCTGAGCGCATTTGCGTCTGACAAAGCGCATGTTGCGGGTGTGACGGTAAGCCAGGATAGAAAACCGCTTCAATGGCAGGGTGGTTTTCCAGCGCGGTCGCGACTTTGAGCGCATTATCGCATTGGCGCTGCATACGCAGATCGAGCGTTTTTGATCCGCGTAACGCGAGATAGGCATCAAATGGCGAGGCAATCGCGCCGACCGTGGTTTTCGCAAAATCAATTTTTTTCGCCAACGCTTCATCAGCGGTGACCAGCGCGCCGCCAATCATGTCAGAATGCCCGCCAATGTATTTGCTGGTCGACAACATCACAATATCTGCCCCTAAACGCAACGGCGTTTGGTTCCACGCAGTCGCAAAGGTGTTATCCACACAGGTTAATAACGCATGCTCGCGGGCAAACTGGCAAATCGCGGTAATATCGACGAGTTCTAACAACGGGTTGGTTGGGGTTTCAATCCAGATCATCGCCGTGTTCGGCTTGAGCGCGGCTGCTACGGCATTGAGATCATTGAGATCAACATAATCGACACTGAGTCCATTATTGGCGGCGCGGAGTTTGTCGAACAAGCGATGCGTCCCCCCATACACACCGCGCATCGCAATAATGTGCGCGCCTGCCGGCAGCAGCTCTAAGGCCAAGGCTGTCGCAGCCATCCCCGAGGCCGTCGCCGTCGCATAACAACCTTGCTCGAGCGCCGCTAAGGCACTCTCGTAAGCCGATCGAGTTGGATTTGCAACCCGCGAGTAACCAAAGTCGGCCTGATGGCTAAGGTCAGATTGAATAAAACTACTGGCGGTGTAAATCGGCGGGAAAGCGGCATTATGCCCCTTGTCCGTTTGATCACCACCGTGGACAGCTAACGTAGAAAAGTGGGGTTGTTTCATATTTTCACCCATTAAAAGAATATTGGTTTAATAATTGTTTTTATTTTAGCCATTATGACGACTCACAAACAAACTGACATGATATTGTATGACTATAATGACTGATAAATAGAATTATCTTCTAGCATATAAGAACAAGTTACTTTGCTAAGCCTACCGAATGCGCCCTCCACGCCCACACTTGAGTAAGCCAGTGCGTACAGCTACGTTTAATAGGGAGCTCTTGAGAAGGCGCATATCATGGCACATTGCACCACACCTAGAGGGTCGAAGCACAGCCACCTCTTTCACTTGATATTGCTAGTTGGATGGGTGATCGCAATGACTGTCAGTCGCACAGTCACTGCCAGCCCGATGCTCACGATTACCAGTAAAGAAGGGACAGAAGCTTTTACACGTGAACAACTCGTCGCGATGGCCGATCGTACCATTGAAACAGCCACTCCGTGGACCGATGGCCAACAACGGTTTTTAGGCGTATCAGCGCAAAAGCTACTCGCTCAACTCGATATTCCGCCCAAAACACTCAAAGTTTATGCGCTAAATGATTATTGGGCTCATATTACGGTTGAGGATATTGAGCGGTATAACCCCATATTTGCGATAAAAAAGAATGGCCAGTGGATGCGTGTTCGCGATAAAGGGCCAATCTGGGTCATCTATCCGTTATCGGAAAATGATTTAATGGATAACGAAATAATACATAGCCGTATGGTGTGGCAAGCGAACCGTGTGGAGGTGATGGATGAGTAGCGGTGTAACACGCTTATGATGCTTAAGCGCCCAGTCACTTGGTTCATTGTTTTTGTGTTTGCGATCCTCATCTTCGCGGTTGTGACGCTTTACCAGTTCAATCAAAGCTACTCTCGCCATGCAGTGCGTACCCAGCTGTCAGCATGGGCATTGGCCCAAATGGAATTAGAAACCCTTGAGTTTCGCCATGAACTCGCCTTGTATCTCCACACTCAACGTCAAAACCGCAGTGCACTCATTTTAAAGTACGACATTCTCTGGAGTCGCTACGACACCTTTTTACGAAGCAGCGAGACAGAGGAGTTGAGACAAGCCTTTAGTGCCACTCCTCTTGTGACACGCGCATTTCAAATCATAAGACGTTATGAACAAGCGGTACTAGAAGGTCAGACGACACGCTTACAGCAATTGCTTAGCGAAATGGACACCCTACTCCCTGCGCTGCGAGATTTGATGATCAATAATTTAACAGGCCCTGCCGCTATCAAACAACGTGAGTATCTCGCCAACCAATTGAAACATATCTATCTCGCCGTCGGGCTTATCCTTACCCTATTAGGGTATTTCTCTTGGCGTATGTATCGGGACAGCCTGAAGCAACAGCAAATGGCATGGATGGACAGCGTCACACAACTTCCAAATCGCAATTATTTACTGGATGCCTTGCAAAAAGCCGCAACCAAGAAAGCGATACACACCTTACTTGTCATTGATATTCGCCGTTTCAAAGACATTAATGACTTGCTGGGGTATGAACAAGGTGATCATGCACTCACTAAACTCGCGCAAAGGCTTAATAATATCTGCTCACCTTATGGCTATACTTGCGCGCGTTTAAGCGGCAACAGATTTGCCGTTTTAGCCGCGGTCGATGGCCATTATTTGAGCTTTTTCACCCAACCACTTCGCGATACGTTGCGAAACGCCCTCGACGATATCTATCCGAATATCCAACTCACCGTTGCGCTTGGGATCGCCAAAAGTACGGATCTTGACACGGCACTTCGTAAAGATCCGGAGGTCTTTGCCAATACGCTATTGAATAATGCTGATCTTGCCTTACTCAAAGCTAAAGATGCTTTACCCTCGAAAGACAGTATCGTAGTCTTCAAACCTAAGTTCGAGGCCGATGCCCGTCAGCGCCGACAATTAAAAGATGATTTAAATGTACTGCTTGTTGATGAAAGCCAGGATGAGCTATCTCTTGTCTATCAACCAATTATATCGTCTGAGCCCGACAAACTTGGTTGTGAAGCATTAATTCGCTGGCAACATCCAACCTTGGGACCAATCCGCCCTCAGTTATTAATCGATGTAGCGGAAGAAGCTGGCCTTGGACAGCGACTTGGCACTTGGATCCTACGGCAAGTTTATGCGGCGATGAATACCGAATGGCAAACCATCAACCAGCATATCGATGTTGCGATCAATCTGTCCGATTCTTTCTTTAGTGAGGCGTTGCTCTCAGACGTAGTGAATATTTTTATCCATCACCCTGAACAACGTAAACGGTTGGTGTTTGAAATCACCGAGACCATGACCATTGATGATATTGGTAGATTCAGCCTAATAATGAATCAGTTACGAGACATAGGCATCAGGCTTGCCTTGGATGATTTTGGCACAGGTTGGTCATCGATGGCGGTACTGAATCACTTGAGCTTTGACAAAGTGAAAATTGATCGTAGCTTTATCGAGCATATGGCCACCGTTTCTCGGCAGCAAATACTGGTCGATACCATTTGTTATATGTCGCATCAACTTGGGATCCGTGTGGTCGCAGAGGGTGTAGAAACGCAGGAGCAATTGATCAACTTACAGCAAATGGGGGTCGATGAATTCCAAGGCTACTATTTTTCTAAGCCGCTTAACGCTATTGATTTTTATGCCTTTTGTATCGACCACCTTAGCAAGCAAAATACGTTTTCACTGAAAAATTAATCGAGAATTTCTTCAATATCGACGACTTTCGACCGGTTTACGGTGATTTTCCAACGCTGGTAAACAGTAGGCTGGTCTTTGATTTTTTGACAGCTTACCAAGTTAAACTGGTGGCGCTTTTCAACCGAATCTTTTAAAACCTGTCCATCGTTTAGTCGATACAAACGCTGACTTCCACGATCCATTAAACGTGAGAAAGAACGAAAATCGAGCTTCCAGACATCTCGGGTCGTGTCATAGCCCGACAAAAAGCGGGTAGTCTCTAGCTGGGTTTTGACCTTTAGGCGCACCACGGCCTCTTCTTGTTGGCGCAACTTGCCACGACGCAGCTTTTTGACTTCATCGGGCAGCGCAGTAAAGTCGATGTAATCGAGCCATTCCAACTGCCGACCAATCTGTCGATTCGAGGTAGGATCGATAAAGCGCTTGCGCCATTTGGGCCGGCCTTTACGAATCCATCGCCATAGCGCATCACGCAAATCATCTTTAAAAATTTCACGCAACGCATAGATCCCAGCCATCGCCAAGACAAACGACAAGGTAATCTCACCCAAATACTGCCGCGCCTGCACAATCACAGTCGTAACAAACAGCATCACAAACGCCGTCGCCGAGGCTTTCGCGAGTTTGTTGAGGTTCTTACCCAAGGCTTCCGGTTTTTGGCGAATGGTGACAGGAAATTCAATCAAACGACGTAGCAAGCGCATTTTGTTAACCATGCGGGTCGGATCGCTGATCGCTTTGTCGGAATTGTAGCGATTGACCAAACGATGGGCTTCTTCCGCTTCACAAAGCTCCACAAGTTGTTGGCGGATAGTTTTATACACCGAGCCGCGCGGCATATGCGCTAAAAGCGACAAGAACCGTTGCTCGGTCAGCCATGACAGATAATTATCAATATTGTTGTAATACTTTACTAGCTTGGTATCTTGCGGCTGGTAACGGCGCAAACGGCGTAAGATTTCCACCGCCATTTCGATGGTATCTTCCAATTGCTCGAGTGCTTCTTCGTCTTCCAATCCTGAGACCGACTCAAAAAAGTCGTGCGTCGCTTTTTCTAATGAAAGCGCGTACTGATACGCATACAAACTCAAGCTGACTCGATATTGCTCAGTGGGTAATTTTTCTCGGCTGGCAAGACGCGAGTGTACCAAAGGTAAGTGGTAGCGAGAGGTAAAATAGGTGCGGCTATTCGACAGCACGCGGTGGTAGAATTCATCCTCGTTCAGAACATGTTTACCAAACTTCAGCTCTCCCGGGACAAACAAGTAGAAATCGACTTCTTGTGCACTGATTTCCTCGTTCAGAATGGCAACGCGAACCGATAAGCCTTCATGTTTATCTACCGTGATCAATCCTACTCTCCTACTACTCAATGGAATGCTGATGCGACAGTGCTCAAGGGCTGCCTCATGGCGGCACTATTATTCCACACCATCGATCGATTGCGTCATCATAATGACAAATATATGACACATTATTGATGGTTAATATATCGCCACTTTTTTGTTTTTCCTGCTCATCCCTGATGAGTACAGGGCTCAGAAGAAAGGTAACAAAGAAATTAACGGGGTTATCCACAGTTTTAGTAGATAACTTTTTCTCCTTTAATCTAAATGTAGTTTGTCTTCAACTAGATATAGTGCCTATTATGGCTTAACTTACTTGACGCTTTGGCCAGTCGAGGTAAATCAGCTGCGCATCCACCTCGTTGATCGCTTGCCATGATGTCGTCTCAAACGCTACCACGGCTACTCCAGACGTGGGTAAATTCTCTTTGCGCATACCCATCTGTTGGAGATAAAGGTTCAACGCTGGATTATGGCCAATTACCATCGCGGTTTGCTGACGCTCATCCAACTGTTTCGCTGCGGTAGTAATCGCACCGCTGTGCTCGGTATATAAGGCAGTGTCCACGATAATAGGCGGTTTGTCATTAAGGGTCTGCGCCACCAATACCGCGGTATCTTTCGCTCGCTGCGCTGAGCTGGTTACAATGGTTTGAGGTTGCAATACCCAAGCATTCAGGCGCTCAGCCATCAAAGGCGCTTGACGAAAGCCTCTTGGGTTCAAAGGCCGATCGTGATCGTCTAAGCTAGGATCATCCCAACTGGATTTCGCATGTCGCATCAAAAATAGGTATTTCATGTTGCCTCCCTAGATTATGTTCTCCTTTCTCGTCAACATGATTACTGTTATCCAAACTCGACATTCAACAAAAAAGCGAGCCAAGGCTCGCTTCAAAAGGCACATTGCTGTCACGCATTGCCTTAGCTTGCCACCACTTCACGTAGCCGCTCTTGGACAACGTTCACGAGCAAATCAGGTTGAAACTTAGAGATAAACTGGTTACAGCCGACTTTCTCAACCATGGCCTCATTAAAACTACCACTCAATGAGGTGTTAAGTGCGATGTAAAGGTTACTCATTCGGCTATCAGAACGCACCTCATGCGTTAATTTGTAGCCATCCATCTCAGGCATCTCAGCGTCGGTGATCATCAATAGGATCTCATCGCTGACATTTTTGCCTTCATCACACCAACTTTTAAGTAATTGCAGCGCCTCGGCACCGTTTTTTTTCATGATGCATTCGACACCAAACTGAGACAGAGTATCACTGACTTGTGCACGTGCTGTTGACGAATCATCCACCACCAAGACACGCTGCCCTGCCATATAAGGTGTGAGTTGCGGATCGAGCACATCTTCTGATATACCAATTTCGTACGCGACAATCTCAGCCAAAATTTTCTCAACGTCGACGATTTCCACGAGGCGAGTTTGGCCATCGAAGTCTTGGCGAGTGATCGCGGTCAGGTAGTTATTGCGCCCAGTGCCTTTGGGCGGCTCCATAATCTCATCCCAGCCCATGTTTTTGATATTGATGACTTGGCCAACTAAGAACGCCTGAATCGTCCGGTTGTACTCGGTGACGATCACGTTGCAATCATCCGACACCCCAATCGAGCCCATGCCAATCGACTGACGCAGGTCAATCACAGGAATTGACTTTCCTCGGATCATCGCCACGCCACGCACATTCGGATGCGAACCTGGCATTTGGTTGAGCCGGGGCACTTTAATGACTTCACGCACTTTAAAAACGTTGATGGCAAAAGGTTGCGTGGTGCCAAGATAAAACATTAAAAGCTCTAGGCGGTTCTCCCCCACCAGCCGCGTACGCGAATCTACCGAATCTAAAATATTGGTCATAGTTTGCTCAACCGTTGGTTTACTTCTTAAAAGGCGTATATCCGATGCGCGTGATAGCTCGAGGACGAGCACCTAATCATGCACTTTTGTCATTGATGTAACACGGTGACAAAAAAGCTATTACCTTTATTTTAGGTAAGAAATGACGACAGGCAACCTATTGCGCTGTGTCTGGCTCTGTCTTCGTGTGTTTCTGCGTCATTAGCCTAGCATGACTGCTGACCGGAAAGCGTGCGAAATCGCGCATTTAATTGACACTATCAATAAGTTTCAAATATGAGACAATAGTACGGAAAAATTTTATGTTCTGTCTAATCCCCCCTATCATAATGGGGAGATGTGTCTTACGCATAATGCTGATAAAATACACACCGTTATTACGATTACACGCAGAGTGATGCTATGAAGAGCAAAGCCAATCAATCACAAGGCATGTTGATGTTCCGCCTGACCCCGACGCAATCTTTTGCGATTGGGACCCTTAAGGTGCGGGAGATCATCCCTTTTCAGCCGCTAACGGATTTGCCCGGCTCTCACCCCACAGTGATAGGAACCACTAGTTTCCGTGGCATCGCCACTCCCGTCATTGATATGGCCAAAGCGATTGGTTACAAGCCAGTCGACAAGTCAGAATGGGAGTCGTGTTACATTATCGTCACTGACTGTCAGCGTCGTGTAATGGGCTTTTTGGTGCGCGGCATTGAAAAGATCAGCGAGTGTGACTGGCGCTCGATCGCCGAGCCACCTCAAACACTGGGTACTCGTGCGTTTTTAACTGGCGTAATGAAAATCGACGAAAAGCTGGTTCAGCTGCTGGATGTCGAATACATCATGGAACATATTTTCCCATCCGATCCGGATAAACTGCACCCTGTTTTGTCGGATGTCGATCGTGAAAAGCTCAAGCCGATGAACATCTTGCTTGTTGATGATTCCTTAACCGCAAGACGGCAACTTTCTGAAGCGTTAGACAGTATTAATATTCCCTATTACGTCACCAACAACGGTTCAGAAGCACTACAAATGATGAAAAACGCGGCGTCCGCCGGTAAACCGTTTGACATTATTGTTAGCGATATCGAAATGCCCGGTATTGACGGTTATGAGCTCGCCTTTGAAATTCGTAGCGATGACAAACTGGCCGAAGCGTACCTGATCCTCCATACGTCGCTGTCGAGTGATATTAGTGTGGATCGCGCCAAACAAGTCGGTGCACACGAAGCGCTGACAAAATTTGATGCCACCGAGCTCGTTCAAGCCATGTTACGTGGCGCGATGCTAAAAACCTCTGGCTCCTCAGTGAAACTTGAGGGGACGCCGACCAACTACTGATCGCTGTCTCGAGCAGGCTGGCTTTGATATGTGTCATACCACTGTCAAGGCGAGTCTGCTATCTTTGCCAACATCACGTTCTAATCGGGTATAAGGTGATTTGGGCATGTCTTTCGCCAGTCTCTCCCCAATGGCACATTTCTGTGTATCCCAAATCAGATCCTTTATCGGTTCAATTGATGAAAAACTCCTCACTTCAAGCGCGAAAAGGCTGGGTTTGGCCGAGCGCTTGTGGTTTAATTTTTTCATACTTCAAAAAATAGAAGGCGACTATGATGACCAGTGTATTTGAGATCGTTAAGCACTCACGACAAAAGAATAAGCTAAAACGCGAAATCCAAGACAACGACAAGAAGATCCGCGACAATCAAAAACGCGTTGTGCTGCTAGAAAATTTGCTCGATTATATCCAGCCTGAGATGTCCTATGAAGACATTGTCGAAATCATCAAGAATATGAAAGGTGATTACGAGGACCGCGTTGATGATCACATCATCAAGAATGCGGAGATTTCTAAACAGCGCCGTGAAATCAGCCGTACTATCAAAGAGCTCACCAAGCAAAGTAAAAGCGGTAAGTAAGCCCAACTACTTGCACTGATTTGAGTGTTAATACCCGCCTATTGCGGGTATTTTTCGTTAACTATCCGCATTACGCCTCAGCCAGAGGGTTACGAATCGCCTCACCAAACATGGGAACAGGCCGTTCGTTGCTATCATCGTAGCCAATGTTAAACCTTACACGATTGATACAAATCTTCTCTTTCGTCTCACTCAGCACGTCAAACAATCCAAAGCGTTCATTCAGCTGCGGGTGTGCCTGTTGATAACGACGAAGGGTGTCACCTAACTGACGATAAAATTCAGTCTCGCTCACCCCAAGGGACACAAACCACGGCGAAATAAAACGTAGTGTGGTCACAAAATGCCCCGTATATAAATCATGCACCAGATAGTGTGGCGGCAAGTGCTTGATCGCCGCTCGCACGCGTTTATCTAAGCTGTCCAACTCTGGAAACGGCTGATCGACAAAGCGTAAATCACCATGAAAATCTTTGATCATGCAACCCACAGGGATATCGTCTTCCAGCACCAAGGTAATGTTTTGCCCATGCGCCACTAGCCCAATCCCGTATTGGCACAGCAAGTGATAGAGGGGGACCACAACATGATCAAACAAACGCTGCAACCATTCCCTAGGTGTTAGTAGGGTGCGCGCAATCAGCGCTTCGACACAGCTGACCCCATCACCACCCGCTTGCATCAGGGTCGCCATACTCATGGGTCGCTGATGAGACGGTAACAGGCTTTCGGCACGCTCACGCCAAACGCATCCCAACATTTCGTGATATTTGTAACAGCCGTCTATTTGCGCCTGATAAGGCTGCGGGCAGTACACACCGGCGACTTCCTGCTGTACATGCATGCCAAGACGCGACAATAACGCATCCTCACGCACACAGGTTGACAGCCATTTTGACAGCACTGGGCCATGGGCAATAAAGCTCCCGGGTACGCCGCGATAGCAGGAGGTATTGAGAATGGTTAACGCTGTTTTTACGTCGTATGCGCCTTGCCCATCCGCTCGGCTCAAGGTACGAATCGACTGCTGTGGACGCCACTGTTCTGTACTCGCACCCAGGTCAATGATGTCACCTGAAGCGAATAATGACGCATATTGGCTGTAAATATAACGCTGCATCTGCCACGGATGCACCGCCATAATCAGGTAATCATCCCGTTCATCGACCGCTAAGCGCGTCATGAGTGCGTCATAAGCGGCTGGTGATAGGGTCTCAGTGAGCAAAGAGGCCTGATCGAATCCATCCCCAAAGCCATAACGCGCGCACGCTCGATGCACAGCGAGATAATGCAACGCAAACGTGTTGCCATATTCAGGCGCATATTGTTGACGATCCTGCTGGCCCCAGCCCAATCGCCCTTTATTGGCGAGCGCCTTGGGGTGAGCATCCAAATAGGGCTGACGATCGGTTTCTGATAACGTCACGAGTTTATCGGCTGGTAGGGTGCTAAGCATCGCGAGATGCTGTTGTTCCGCGATGAGTGTTTCTTGATACTCCTCGATAAAACCGCCAAGGTGCAAAGGATCCATATTGATAACAGATTGCAAGTCCATCACTAATTCAATCAGCTCTGGATGATAGTTGTCGCCCCGTGACACGCTGCCACTATCTACCATCACCATTCCCCAAATGCTCATGGTGCCCGTAAACCGCCATTCTGCATCAGGCAGTGTCAACCTAAACTGGCGTCCGTCAAGGTGGTCAACCGTAATCGAATTTTCGAAGTGAAGCTCACTGATCGCTTTTGTGAGCAGTTTTTGATTGGCTGCTTGCCAATAATTCCCCTGCATTTGTTACGTCCTTTATCTATTTGATTTCACCCATTTAAAGTAAATGTGGCAATTCGGTTATCAATGTATTGACAACAAGGGCAAATATCAATAATCATAATGATAT